>CAYUZL010000153.1:0-5315 GCA_964449725.1 uncultured Alteromonas sp.
TGCTTAAGCAATGGTATGCCGACGGTTTGTACGAAAAAATTAGAGAAGCGAAAAAAGGCTTGCCTAATTTTACGTTGCACGATGGCCCTCCTTATGCCAACGGCAACATTCATATTGGTCATGCTCTGAATAAAATTCTTAAAGATATTATCGTTAAGTCAAAAAACCTTGCTGGCTTTGACGCGCCTTACGTTCCAGGTTGGGATTGCCATGGGCTACCTATTGAACTTGTTGTTGAGAAGAAAGTAGGTAAACCAGGGCGTAAAGTATCTGCGGGAGAGTTTAGACAACGCTGTCGCGATTACGCCAATACCCAAGTAGAAGGGCAAAAAGCCGATTTTAAACGTTTGGGTATTTTGGGTGATTGGGATAACCCATACAAAACCATGGATTTTAGCTCTGAAGCCAATATCATTCGCGCGTTAGGTAAAATTGTTGAATCTGGTCACATGATGAAAGGGTTTAAACCTGTTCATTGGTGTACGGATTGTGGTTCAGCATTAGCAGAGGCTGAAGTTGAATATCAAAATAAAACATCAGCAGCCATTGATGTGAACTTTCCTTTGGCAAATGTTGCTGAGTTTGCCAAAGCGTTTAGTGTTGATGAAAGCGTGCTAGCTCAATTGCCCCATGGTGTAGTTATTTGGACTACAACACCATGGACTTTACCTGCTAATAGGGCGGTTAGTTTGCACCCTGAGTTGCATTATGCGCTGGTAAAAGTGACCACTGATAAAGAACGCATAATGGTGTTGGCAGAAGATCTTGTTGAGCAAAGTATGCAGCGTTACGGTGCTGAAACCTTTACGGTTATTGCAACAACACAAGGTAGTGCGCTAGAAAAACTAGAGATACAGCATCCATTTTTAGATATCAAAGTTCCACTGATTCTAGGTGACCACGTTACTACCGAATCGGGTACCGGTTGTGTTCATACTGCGCCAGCTCACGGTGTTGACGATTTTAACGTAGGCAAACAATACGATATCGAAGTGTATAACCCAGTAGGGAATAACGGCGTTTATTTAGAAAATACCCCTCATTTCGCTGGTATGCACGTGTTTAAAGCGAATGGGCCTATTATCGAGCTTGTGGAACAAACGGGTAATCTAGTTTTAAATATTCCTTATGAACACAGTTACCCTCATTGCTGGAGACACAAATCGCCCATTATTTTCCGCGCTACGCCACAGTGGTTTGTTAGCATGGATAACAAAGGGCTGAGAGATGAGTCTCTTGAACAAATTAAAGAAACAAAATGGGTACCGAGCTGGGGAGAAGAACGCATTAGTAAAATGGTCGAAGGCCGACCTGATTGGTGTATTTCTAGGCAGCGCACGTGGGGCGTACCGATGCCATTGTTTGTTAACAAGCAAACCGGTGAATTACATCCAGAGACGTCTACTATCATAGAGAATGTTGCCTTGGCCGTTGAACAAAATGGCATTCAAGCGTGGTGGGATACCAGTGATGAAAGCTTATTGGGCGACAGCGCAGAGCAG
Source organism: uncultured Alteromonas sp. (assembly GCA_964449725.1). Lineage (GTDB taxonomy): Bacteria > Pseudomonadota > Gammaproteobacteria > Enterobacterales > Alteromonadaceae > Alteromonas_F. The sequence continues at coordinate 1,503 of CAYUZL010000153.1, forward strand.
TACGATAGAGTAACGGATACCTTAGATGTTTGGTTTGATAGTGGAGTTACACATTCATTTGTTACTGATTGCAGAGAAGAATTAAGCGGCCCTGCTGATTTGTATTTAGAAGGCTCAGATCAACACCGAGGATGGTTTATGTCTTCGTTGATGTCATCTACTGCTATGCATGGCAAAGCGCCTTACAAGGCTGTACTGACCCACGGTTTTACCGTTGATGCCAATGGTAAAAAAATGTCCAAGTCGTTAGGGAACGTCATTGCGCCCCAAGAAGTGACGAACAAATTGGGTGCAGATATTTTGCGCTTGTGGGTCGCTTCAACGGATTACCGCGGAGAAATGACAGTTTCAAACGATATCTTAAAGCGCTCAGCTGATGGGTATAGAAGAATTAGAAACACCGCTCGATTCTTGTTGGCGAACTTAAATGGGTTTAATCCTGAAACTGACTGCGTGCCGTTTGAAGACATGGTAGAGCTAGACAAATGGGTATTAGGCCGCGCTCAAGCAATGCAGAAAACCATTATTGATGCATACAGTGAATATGACATGCTAGGTGTCTCTCAGAGCTTGACTCATTTTTGCTCTATTGAATTAGGTAGTTTTTACTTAGATATCATTAAAGACCGCCAGTACACGGCGAAAGCAGAAGGCCATGCTAGACGTTCTTGCCAGACTGCCTTGTATTACATTGCAGAATGCCTAGTACGTTGGATGGCACCGGTAACTAGCTTTACAGCCCAAGAGATTTGGCAAGCGTTGCCAGGCAAGCGAGGCGATTATGTTTTCACCGATGAATGGTTTACGGGTCTTGATAACGTAGAGTTTAACCGTTCTTTAGACGACGCCCTCTGGGAGTCAGTAATGAGCGTGAAAACAGCAGTGAATGCAGAGCTTGAAAAAGCCCGTAAAGATAAGTTACTTGGTAGCTCATTAGAAGCGAGCGTGACTTTGTACGTGAATAACGATTTATTGAGCGCATTAAGCAAAATTGAAGACGAATTACGCTTTGTTTTGATTACCTCGTCGGTACAACTTCTTAGTATTGATGATGAGAGCGCGAGTTCAGCACAAAGCACTGACGTTGAAGGATTATCTGTTTTAGTTGCTAAATCTGAAGGGAAAAAATGCGTACGTTGTTGGCATCATAGAGCTGATGTTGGTACCTCAAGTGTTCATGAAGAGTTATGTGGTCGTTGTATTACTAACGTAGACGGCGACGGTGAGGTTCGACATTATGCTTAATGGGCTGTTGTCTCGCATTGGTTCTTCGGGTCTAAGATTTCTGTGGATCAGCCTTGTTGTCATTGGCGTAGATCAGTGGAGTAAACTACTTGTTCTTAAAGAAATGGCACTTTCTGAGTCTTATCAAATGTTGCCATTTTTTAATTTAACCTATGTACGAAACTACGGTGCTGCATTTAGTTTCTTGCACGACGCGGCTGGTTGGCAACGCTGGTTCTTTACGTTAATCGCAGTGGGCATTAGTGGTGTTATTCTGTGGTGGCTATCGCAGACAAAAAGAGACCAACGTATTCTTCCTATTGCTTTTACCTTTGTATTAGGCGGGGCGTTGGGCAATGTTTATGACCGTATTGCTTATGGTTATGTGGTGGATTTCTTAGACGTGTACGTGGGAAGTTATCATTGGCCCGTTTTCAATATTGCTGATAGCGCCATTTTTATTGGCGCAATGTTAATTATTCTAGATATGTTTATTAATAAAAAAGACACCGCTGAGAACAACGAGAAGAGCACACATGAGTAGTATCCAAATCATAGCGTCAAAAAGCGAAGTGATCCTTCATTTTGACCTGAAATTAGAAGATGGCTCTGCAGCAGATAGCACCAGAATGAATAATAAACCCGCAAAGATGGTAATGGGAGATGGTAGCCTGACACCTAATTTCGAAGCCTGCTTGTTGGGCTTGCAAACCGGTGATAGAAAGTCGTTTACCTTGCCTCCAGAAGATGCATTCGGCCTACCTAACCCAGATAATATTTATTATTTAGAACGCAGTAAATTTGGCCCCGATTCAGATTTAGCAGAAGGCGCTATTATGGGCTTTGCTCAACCTGATGGTTCAGAATTTCCTGGTATTATTAGAAGTGTTGCAGGTGATTCAGTAACCGTCGATTTTAATCACCCTTTAGCGGGGCAAACGGTTATTTTCGACGTTGAAATTGTTAATGTTATTAATCAGGATTAAAGAGGCTCAGTCACCATGCAAGTGCATTTAGCTAATCCAAGAGGTTTTTGCGCAGGGGTTGATCGTGCAATCACTATTGTGGAGCGCGCGTTGGAAATTTTCACACCGCCCATTTATGTGCGACACGAAGTTGTGCATAATCGCTTTGTGGTAGACGGATTAAAAGAGCGGGGCGCTATTTTCGTTGACGAGTTATCTGAAGTCCCTGATGACTGTATTGTTATTTTTTCCGCTCATGGTGTGTCACAAGCGGTTAGGAAAGAAGCTGAAGATCGCGGACTTAAAATTTTCGACGCAACCTGTCCATTAGTAACGAAAGTGCATATGGAAGTGACCCGTGCGAGCAAACGTGGTGTCGAGTGTATTTTAATTGGGCATGATGGCCATCCAGAAGTGGAAGGCACTATGGGGCAATACGATAGTGACGAAGGTGGCATTTACTTAGTTGAATCTGCTGCCGATGTGTCGAATTTATCGGTTAAAAATGCCAATGAATTATACTACTGTAGCCAAACTACGTTATCTGTTGACGATACCGCAGATGTCATTGATGCGCTAAGAGCGAAATTCCCCAATATTCAAGGTCCTCGTAAAGACGACATTTGTTATGCTACGCAAAATAGACAAGATTCAGTAAGAGAACTTGCGACTGATTGTGATGTGGTCTTAGTGGTTGGTGCTCAAAATAGCTCGAACTCTAATCGGTTAAAAGAGCTTGCAGACAAAGTAGGTGCGAAGGCACATTTAATTGCAGATGCGAATTGCTTGAAACAAGACTGGTTTGCGAAAGACGTTAAAATTGGTGTTACTGCGGGCGCTTCCGCTCCTGAGGTACTTGTTCAAAGTGTAGTAACCCGGTTACAAGAATGGGGCGCAACAAACATAAAAGAGTGTTCTGGTACCGAAGAAAATATTGAATTTGCCGTGCCAAAAGAACTCAGAGTAAAGCAAGTTAGCTAGACGATTTATTTTCACACTCCTCATACTGCGGTTTGCATTGGTATGCCGCAGTACTCTGCAAAAATATAAACACCCCTTAGTAATTTTGCCCCAATACCACGCACTTTATTGAAACTGCTTGCGTAGATGGTGTTGTATGAAATATTCAATAGTTATTGTTTTGTGAAGATTTTTCTACTCATTTCAATGATAAATTATATTTTTACTTATCATTTTTTATTTAAAAGGATTTTTTGATGAAATCATCGCGTTTAAATATGTGTATTACTGTCTGTTTTTTTTTAACGGCCTGTGGTTCGGACAATAGCATAGAAGATACTCCAGAAAACGAAGTTCCTCTTTCAGGCTCCATTACCGCCTCAACGGCAATGCCTATTGCTGCGGAAGTACTTACTTCTCTAAGTATTTTAAATCGGATCCAAACCTTTGGCGTTGACCCAAACACTAGAATTTCTGAAATTAGTGTCGCTAACGCTCTCAATTCAGAGTTTAATAGTGCTGCACTACCCATTAATTTATCATTTATGAATGGTGATTGTGGTGTTTCCGGCAGTGTATCGGTTGATGGAATCATTGATAACATTAATTCAGGCTTCCCTCCCAGCTTACCCGTTAATAATGCAGCATTGATATATACTAACTG
>CAYUZL010000154.1:0-2899 GCA_964449725.1 uncultured Alteromonas sp.
GCGGTGTACTTAGCAGTATATCGACGATTTCATCACTTTCGAATTGGTAGCTGTGAATTAAGTTAATTCTCAAGAACTTTCCATTAAACTGGAAGCCCGGTTAACTGAATTCGAATATCTTGTAAAAGCCCCTTCGGATGAACATCAACCACAGACACAGTACGACACTGTTGAAACTGGCAGAATTCATTGATAGCCGTTACAAAGGCCGAAATAAGCTCATCATATTCAAAGTGATGAGCTTCAAAATACAAAGACTTAATTTCCAAGTGACCGGTTTTACGATGGGCCTTGCTATCCATTCTTCCAACAAATTCAGCCCGATAAAGCAAAGGTAATGAAAAATAACCATACTTTCGCTTTGCTTCTGGCAAGTAACACTCGATTTGGTAATCGAATTGAAATAAGGTTTTCAGTCGTTCTCGCTGAATAACGCTGTTGTCAAAGGGAGAAAGAATGTGCATTTTTTTATTTAAGCGAGGTGCTTTACTATCTAACATTCCCGCTTCTGCGAAAAACACGTCTGTGTCTGAGACCTTTACTTGCTCTAATGAGCCAGAGAGCACTCTATCCGATACTACGGCTTTAACCGCTTTGCGCAACTCTGCGTTTCGACGTAAATAGGTAATCCCTTTTAATGAAACTAATCCGTGACAGCGCAGTTGCTGACGAATTAGATGTTCTGCATACTCCTCTGCACTGGGCATTGAAGTATCGACATGAGAAGGTAAAACACGTTCAGTAATGTCATAGGTTTTTTGGAAACCTTCTCGATTATTCACCATTAACTCACCTTCCATGTAAAGTTGATCAAGGGCTTTTTTAGCAGGTTTCCAATCCCACCATCCCGTAGTTTTTGTTTTGCTGGTTTCTAGTTCTCTCCCCTTCTTGGTGTTTTTTTCTAAATCTCTTGAGCGCAGAGGTCCTTCTAAACGAATTTTTGCCAATAGTTCGTTCATTAGCGTCTTATCTTTATTCTTGAACCAAGGATGTGCTCCGCTTTTAATGGCCTCTTTAAAAGGCAAAGAGAAACGAAAATCGCTGATAGGAAGGAATGCCGCGGCATGAGACCAATATTCAAACACATCGCCGGCTACTAGCAACTGATTAATCATATTAGGTTTAAAGCTAGGAACTCTAGAGAACAACACATGATTATGTGCCCGCTCGACCACTGAAATAGTGTCTATTTGAATATAACCCAAATGTTCAATAGCGTTACGAGCACCAGACAGACCACAACCAAATGCATTTGCTTGTAGCAGCCCTTGCGCTTCTAAAACGAAACGGCGTGACCGCATTAAGTCGTTCGGATGTTTAATGTTTATCATTGTTCAATAAGCTCGTTTTTACGAAACAACAACTAATTACAGGCCCTAAGCTTATACTGATTACCCAGCCACCTTTGAACTTTCTTCTATTCGTTCTTGATAACCATTAAACGCGGTTTGCTGTTTTTCTGTTAACTGGGCACTTGTTAGCATATCAATACAAGTTTCAGAGACTCTGCGCTCTTCATCAGTTAATCCTGACTCTTCGGCTAGTATTGCCAGTACTTTTAATAAGCTAATAGAAATATTGGCGTTTGATGGCGATAGCTGCGACGCTTGGTACAATAAGTTATATGCAGGTTTGTACCTCCTATTTTTATAATGAAGTGACGCCATCTCACCCAACTCTTTTGGATTATAACGAATATCCTGTCGCTCTTTAGATTCTTGTTCCAAATATTCAGTCAGTACTTTGCCTGTGAAGGAATCGTTCTCGACATAGCCTTTCATGTTATCGAGTAGCTGCATGGACTGTTCCCACATCCCGACTTCATGAAACGCTTTCACTTTATCAAGGTTATCTTCAAAGTTAGTTAACATTTCCGCTTTCAAATGAACTTGCATTGCTTTTTCAGCTTGCTTTTTGTCTACACACAAATTCAACAACCTAACTTTAACAATATCTAGTTGTGAACCTAACTCATTGGCCGCACCAAAGTTTTGCTTTAGTCGCTCTAATTTAATTTCGGTGTTAGCAATGAGTTTATTTGCTTCACTTTCTGGCAGTGTTGACGCCAAATCAATAGCAGAGCGGATCATATCCAAAGTTAATTTAGGAGAATCATGAATTGAATTTTTAGCATATTTCGCAATATTTTTGGTGGCTATATATTGCCCTAACCTGTCATGATTTAATCTAGCCAAATTCCAAGATTTTTTATTTCTTTCAATACTTCTTGGGGCTAGCTTGGTTGCTTCTTGAATGATTTCATAGGCTAGTTTGAAATTCTCTTGTTCTAAATGATGCTCTGCAAGCAAGTCATAAATTGCAAATTTGGTATCTTCTCGGTTTAATAAATTGTCTGTTAATAACGTCGCTTCATCTATTTTATTTTGCTTTAACAAGGTTGCAGCAAGCCCCACCTGAATCCATGCGTAATCATCTACTTCAGCTAAATTCTCATAGAACTCTTGAGCCCCTTGATACTCTTTCAAATTAAACAAGCAACGGCCGATCATTCTGTTAATATGAGGAAAATATAACACTAACGATTCATCTTTTAATTGGCGTTCTGCGTAATAGATCGTCGTTGCATACTCTTCTTGCTCAAAACAATAACGCAGCGCATAAAGCTTTTTTTCGATTAATAAAATTTGACCAATACGACTTACAACTTTTTGTTGATCTAATGGTTTAACCCAAAAATCAGTGGGTTCCATTTCCATCACACAATTAACCAAGCCTTGGCTAGTATCTGCGCTTAGAAAGATCACAATAGTCGTTTTGGTAATAAAGCCTTTGTGCTTCATTTCTTCGAGAATGTTAAAGCCATCTTTATCGCATTTCACATCAAACGCAATAAGTATCATGTCAAAAGACGTGTCTTCGCATAAATTCAATGCTGAGT
>CAYUZL010000155.1:0-3225 GCA_964449725.1 uncultured Alteromonas sp.
CCACAGTACTGTCACTTGCGATAGCTTGATGGGCTTTAATTGCTTCTTGCGCAAGAGTTAATCTTACTGCCGACTGGCCACTTTCAGTTTTTGCTTCATCTCCGACCATTTTCAATGCTTCAGCTTCAGCGATTGCCACTAACCGTATCGCTTCAGCTTTACCTGCCGCATTCAGAATTTGTGATTCTTTTGACGCTTCTGCCGCGAGTACCTGCTCCGCTTTTGCTGCCTCAGCATCTAATACTCGAGCTCTTTTTTCACCCTCAGCTCTGGTAATTGCTGCGGTTTTCACTCCCTCAGCAGTAAGCTCAACAGAGCGTTTTTCACGTTCTGCAGTCATTTGTTTTTCCATATCTTCTTTAATTGACTGAGGCGGGGAGATATCTTTAATTTCATAGCGTGTAACCATAACGCCCCAAGGCGTTGTTGCTTCAGTCATTGAAGATAGAATTTTGGCATTAATGGTGTCTCGTTTTTGAAAACAATCATCTAGTTCCATTGAGCCAATAGCGTTGCGCATTGATGTCATAGCCAATTGAATAACCGACATTTTATAATCAGTAATTTGGTTAGTTGCCGCAGCAGCGTCGGTGACTTTCAAAAATAATATGCCGTCGATATGCAAAGAAATATTGTCTTTCGTAATGGCTGACTGTGAATTTACTTCTAACGCCTGTTCTTTTAGATTTCTATCTGCGGCAATAGACTGAACAAAAGGTACTAAAAAGTTCATGCCAGCACTGAGTGTTTTCGTGTACTTCCCTAGCGTATATATAACAAAACCTCGGTTTTGCGGCACGAAAACAACACTTTTGCGTAGTGTGTATAGTGCAACTATTGTAATCCATAAGGTTGGGTTGGTTATATAAGGTAATATTACGTCCATTTGATATCCTAAAAATTAATGGGCTGTGTTTTCAGCAATGTTCTAATTGAAAGTACATTGTAATGCAAAGCATCTGAGTATTTCTGTTTTTCATACATGTTAAAAATACAACCACAGGGTCACATTTTCCGTGCCTATTCATAACAAAGCGTTAAAAGGCCTGTTTATGTTTTTTTTAGAGTGGTATAAATGTTAGCGTAATATAAAGTTGAAATACTTAAAGGGTAGCAGCGTTTCACTTCTAAACTTCGGCAAAAATCGAATAAATGCAAGAGAGAACATACCCTTTCATTACTACAATAAAAACAAGGTATTATTAATGTCTACGACAGAACAAAAGCCCAAAGATTTCTTGGGTCATCCTGCGGGATTACAGACACTTTTCTTTACTGAAATGTGGGAACGATTTAGCTATTACGGTATGCGCGCGCTGTTAGTACTTTTTATGACAGCCAGCATTCAAGAAGGTGGTTTATTTATTACAGTGGCATCTGCAGGTGCTATTTACGGCCTTTACACTGGTGCCGTTTACTTCATGGGTTTACCTGGTGGGTGGATTGCAGACCGCTTATTGGGATGCCAAAAAACCGTTTGGTACGGCGGTATTATCATTTTTATTGGTCATTTAATACTCGCATTACCAACTGATAACACGTTTTTCGTCGGTTTAGTCTTTGTTGTACTGGGTACTGGTTTATTAAAGCCTAACATTGGCGCCATGGTTGGTCAGCTCTATGAACTCAACGACAAACGTCGTGACGCGGGCTATACCCTTTATTATATGGGTATCAATATTGGCTCTTTCCTAGCTTATTTATCCATTGGCCCAATTAAAGAAGCGGGCCATTGGCATTGGGCGTTTGGTTTAGCGGCGGTAGGCATGTTTGTAGGCTTGATTCAATATCACCTTACGCTTCACAAACTAGGCGGCGCAGGTGCCAAACCGACTATAAAAATGTCTCCCAAAGCGATTAAACTAAGCTGGGCAGTCATTACTGCATTCTTGGTGGTTTTAGCTGTAGTCACCGGACTTGCTGTTACCGGAGCAATTTCGTTTGACCCTGTAGAACTTGCCAAACTAGTAACCAAAATTATCGCAATCTTATTTTTTGGTTCTTACAGTTATATTTTCTTTTTTGGTGGATTAAGTCCTAGCGAAAAACGCAACTTAGGCGCACTTTTTTGGGTGTGTATTGCATCTACCTGTTTCTTTGCTGGCTTCGAGTTAGCAGGATCATCACTGAATTTATTTGCACAAGATTACACAAATCGTTTACTTGGCTCTTTTACCATTCCGACGATATGGTTCCAGTTATCTAATTCTGGTTTCATCATTATCTTGTCTCCATTTATTGCTGCGCTTTGGATAAACCTAGCTAAAAAGATGATCACACCAACCTATGGCGTAAAAGCAGGCATTGGTCTGGTTATTATGGCAACCGGATTTATTGTGATGTTTTTCGCATCTCAGCTAGCTGCAAGTGGTTTAAAGGTTGCGCCGTATTGGCTTGTCGCCACCTACTTTTTACATACAGTAGGTGAAATTTGCTTAAGCCCAACAGCATTAAGTGCAGTGAGCAAGCTATCGCCCAAACGTTACGCTGGGCAAATGATGGGAGTATTTGTATTAACTTACGCTATGGGGAATTTAGTATCAGGCTTACTGGCAGGACAATTTGACCCGAATAATGTTCAAGATATGCCTAGCTTGTATCTACAAATTAGTTTATTCGGTATTGGTGTAGGTATTGTGATTGGCCTACTCAGTTTTGCTACCAAAAAATGGGAAGTAATTGACACCAAAGAAGAGCAATCAGCCTAACCCTACAACTATTAAGTAAATAGAAAAGAGCAAGTGCCCCTTGCTCTTTTTTATGCCTAAAGCCACCCATTTTGATGGGCAATTCTAGCCGCTTCCACTCGATTACTGGCATTCAGTTTATGAGATGCAGACGATAGATAATTTCGCACTGTACCAGCAGATAAAAATAACTTCTCAGCAATGGCTTCAGTGGATAACCCATCTTTAGCAAGGCGCAGTGCTTTGCGTTCTTTTTCTGACAACGGATCTTTTTCCATCCAAGACTCAACCATTAGTTCAGGCGCTATAACTTTCCCCCCATGCTTAACTTTTCTAATTCCATCAATAAGTAACTGAGAGGGGGAATCTTTTAGTAAATAACCAGACACCCCGCTGTCCATAGCGCGGCGTAAATAACCACTACGTGCAAATGTCGTCAAAATGATAGTTTTAATTGTTGGAAATTGGTTTTGCAGTATGTGTGATAGCTCTAACCCTGTCATTTCAGGCATTTCGATATCGGTTAATACTATATCTA
>CAYUZL010000156.1:0-3102 GCA_964449725.1 uncultured Alteromonas sp.
GTAATACACCAACTTCAATATTTTTAATAAACACTGGCGCTGCGCCAGCGATATCGTACAACGCAATTTGCCCATTAGTGGCAACGTCATCCGCTGCCATGGCGACAGCAAGTAAACCCAGTTCATCGGAAATCGCAATACTGTTGGCGTCGCCACTGGTATTGTCTGAAAGGTTAATTGAATTAAGAATGTCAAAATTTGTATTAGTAACAACGCCTTCTGCATCCACCGTCAACGCAGACGGATCTGCAGAAGACAAATTAAGGATTTCTACTGTACCATTGTCACCCGAGCTATTTATCGCAAAAATGTAACCTGTACTTTGTTGGTATTGTACTATTTCTGCCGCGCCCTCAGGCGATTCAGCATTAAGGACTGTGCGAGCGATTAGTGTGGTAGAAAGTCCAGATAATGCGTTCGTACCATCAACACCATCGTCTCCATTTGTGCCGTCAATGCCATTAATTCCATCAACACCGGTATCACCCGCTCTGCCATCATCACCGTCACAGGCACTAAGGGTTGTCATCAGAAAAGCAGCTGACACTGCTAGCGCGAATCTATTTTTTATCAAAGATGTAGTCATTTGTTGGTTATCACGTATTCAATTATTAAAAAACCAAATTGGAAGATAAGTAACAAATATGACGTTAACGTGCATTTTTTGTGAAAGAAAAGTGACGGCGTCATTTAGAGGGCATAGTTAGCTAAACCTTAATTGATTTGGCGTCACTCCCGTCCAGCGCTTAAAGGCACGTCTAAAATTGGTCACGTCGTTAAATGCTAATTGAGTCGCTACCGCTTCGTTTTTCATACTTTTTACACGCAGCATAAAAATGGCTTTTTGTTGATTCACGCCGTCTTGTAATTGCTGGAAACTGGTACCATGCTGCTTCAACCTTCGCTTTAATGTTGCTGGGCTCATATGCAATTTTTCAGCAGTTTGAGTTAGATTAAAATTGTGGGAATAAATCAAATTACGTATATATTCAACAAAACTATAATGTCGTTCATCTTTCTTGCTCAGTAACTGTTTGGCGCTGCGCTGTAATAAAAGACTTGGCATGGCGAGTTCCGTCTTCAAATAACTTAAATCGAAATTAATAGACAATATGGGCTCATCAAAACATAACCTATGGCCTAAGTTTTTTTCGTATTCCTCAATATGACGAGGCCGAGAAAAAGGAAATGCGAACGAAAACGGAATGCGCTTGCCAACAAGAATTTTGCAAGCAGAAATAAAAGCAGTGCAATATATTTCTAAAATATAGTGGTAAAGATCACCACACCCAATAGCATCATTCAGCAAGAAGTAGCCTTTATCGTTGTGCTTATGAAAATAGCCATGAACAAAAGGACAAAGTTGCTGGCGCACAAGGGCTAACACTCGAAACGCATGCTGCAAGCTACCACAATGAATAAGACTGGCGTTGAGCGATGTATTTAACGTTGGGAACAATCGATGACCAAGCAAAAATGCACTGTTGTGGCCTGGTATTAATGCCTTGTAGTTCGTTAACAACCGCAGTATTTGGTCTGGGCTGAACGTGGTATCAACGCGTTTCAAATCACTAACGAAAATTCCCGTGCCTTTTAGCAAGCGATCCTCATTGACTCCTCTTAACTTAGACAAATCATAAATAACCGTTGCCATTTGTGGCGCGGGTATGAGCTTATCATCTCTGTAGGCTATAAGTGACACCGTTACCTCCTACACAAACTGCTTTTGGCTTTCGAGCTGACGGTTAATTCGACTAAGTAGATTGTCGGTATTGTCTTTTTCTTTGGGGCTTTCTGCGGCAAAGGCCAATGTGTGAAACACTGCATCACCTTGTTGTCCAGGCTTAAAAGCCAAATGAGAAATGGCATTGCGGATTTGTTTTGCAATCACTCTCGCTTTACTGTTGGTCGTGTGCGGTAAAAGGATGATAAATCGGTCTCCAGCATAACGACATGCTGTATCAGTTTGCCTAATATTCATAATAATCAGCTCTGACACTTCTCTTAACAATCGATCGCCATCTTCATCGCCATATTCCTTGTTAAACGCATTAAAATTGTCGATGTCTAACATGATCAGAGAAAAATCAAAATGCCGCGTGTCGAGCAACTGTTGAATACGATCTCGCATGTAATCCGCACTATTTAGCTGAGTAACAAAGTCCACATGAGTATGTTCTCGATAATAGTATTCTCTGCGTCTTAGTTGATTATTCAATACCACCTGCTCTTGATGCCATTGATACAATGCCCATGTCATTAAACACATTCCGATGGGTGCAGGAATAGACTCAACTAGACTTAACCACACCGTCGCTGGGTATTGAATAAACTCATCAAGTAAATCGATAAGTGAAGACAACATAAAGCATGAAAGCCCCACCACAAGTAGCAATGTCACCCGACCTGGTGGACGACTCAGAAGTAAAAAGAACAGCCAAATTAATGTCATCAAGGTAATTCCACCTTCACCGACAACATCAAACCATTCAATATCACTGGGGCTTTTAGGCTCTCCTAACCCAATACTTAAAAGTAAGCCAACAAAGAACAAACACACAACAAAGGTCAATAGACGGAAATGAGAAAACAGCAATGAAAAGTTCATGTTAAGTAGCCAAATAAATGAAGTTCTACAGTTCATGTCCGAAGATGCTAGCGACTGTATTGTGTCGGTTGAAGGGTCATTTTAGCTCACCGAATGCGACAAAACGGTGACAGTTGTATGGTTTTGTTGAATTTTTAGCTGTTTACAAACACCAATAAAAATCCAGCGTTAGCCTACTGGTAATGCCTTGGCTGCAATACTAGAAACTAAAACTAGAAGGTCATTAAAGCTCAGCTTTGGAAAATATTGCGTTTATCTCGTGATGAAATAGGAGGATCGTAAGCCCAATTCACACACTAGTCATAATTGTGTCACTTTTTGTCTTTAGCGTGCTCATCAATTGAACCATTACTCACTGAAAACGAGCAAAACAAACATGAAATTTACTCACTCACTAGTTGCTATGGGTTGTCTAGCAGGTATCGCAACGCAGGCGGCATTTGCCGAATCGGGCGGTGTTCAAGGCACGCTTTCCGATAGTGCGAACACAGTAC
>CAYUZL010000157.1:0-6491 GCA_964449725.1 uncultured Alteromonas sp.
CCAGAGATCTAGAAGGTCAGTAACCAGTTTTGACTTCTGAGCTACCCCACTTAATTTAGAGAATGTACTTAGTACGTAGTTGTTAGTGCCATAAAATAAGTAAAACGACAACGAACGCTTGTTTTCATAAAAACCTACCATTAGTTTTTTCTGCTCAAGAATAAACTCATCTACCGACAAATAACGTTGTTCTAACTTATCAGTCAGAGCAAATAAATCATCAATATCATTTGATACTTCTTTTACATCAAACTGATGTAAAATATCGTTATTATCAATTTGGCTAAGAGCTTCCTGAGAAGTTGAATAAGCAACTTCTTTTAATAAACTAATTAATGCTTGCTTATCTAATTCAAGTTTAGATAAGTTAATCTCACTAGATCTTAAAGGTTTTGCACCTTCAATCAAAGCGCCATGGCTGCAGTTATAACATTGGAATGATTCTGTTAGTAGGGCAGTTTCCAAACAAGCTTTTGAAAGCTTGAATTCATATTTCGTTTTTAAAAAGCCTCCAAAATTACCAGGTACAACTATACCTAAGTTATTTTTCTCTGAATAACTGTATAGCTCTTTACCATTCTCATCGTAGTAACCAGATTGCTTTGAGTGATGTTCGGTATCCGATAAGAAAGCCAAGTCTGCCCCAAACAGATAAATATTTTTAAAATTCAACTTCAATAATGCATTCAATGCCAAATTTGTTACCGTTGGAAACGCATGCTCTAAAGATTCAAATTTATCTTTACCAAGAGACAATTCTGCGACTTCGGTAGAAGACTCTCCATTTTTTAAACAAATAAAGACCTCTTTAAACAATTCAACAACATCGGGGTGAATACCATTGCAAGAAAGTAGCACTGTTTCAGATAAAACCTGTCTACAATTAGCTCTTATCAACCAATCATAGGTAGAGCGGTTTTGTTCAACTTCTACATGAATATCCGGCTTAATGTCGTTAAGCGCTAACGATTTTATTGACGTACCACAAGAAACAATAATTACACGATCTTGAATTGAACGTATAAAGTCCATTTCTCTGTCTAGGGAAGGTCCATTTCCAACAATAAATACGGGTTTATCATGCAATTCTGGAGTGTAAGGAATTTCAGCTTGTTTCTTTTGTATAAAGCAGCCTTCTTTTAGAACATGCCGTGTATGTTCTATACCATAGCGAGCATGGTCAAAATACTCTCCAGCACTGACTACAATTTGGAGCTGTTCTCGCAATGCAGCAATAGATTTAGAAAAATCTTTTCTCGAATAGGTCTGATAAAAATAGGTATCTTGCAGCACATAAGGGCCAATTGCATGAAACTGATACATCAAATCAGTGTAAAGATGAGTTCCATCATCCCCGATATTGAAGTAAAGCCGCGCATTTCTTTTGTTGAAATCATCCAAAATGGGCTCGAAGTCTATTGCCAATAAGGCTCCATAAAAAAAGTCAGGTTCGGGCTCACACACAAGTAAAGCGTCAATCTCGTGATTACTTACAAGCTCAGCTAAGTTATACCCCGTAGCCATACCAAACAAAATCAGCGACTTTACTGATTCAGGAAAACTGGCGCTTTCATCTTCTACGCCCTCTAACAGTTTATTTGCATCCGTAACAAACTGATAGTGTAGATACGGAAGGAGTTTCTCACCGTTGTAACCTAAAACTAGCCCATCCTTGTTGGGGTATTGTATGAAGTTATTGTAATTGTCTTTTCCTGCGACTAAAGGACTTTCAGCGCAAAATATAACTTCCGATTCAATGTGCTGTAAGGTCAACTCTCCTTCACTTGTCTCTACAGGGCTCCATCGAATAGGCGTAAACTCTTTAAACTCGTGGGCTAACTGTGGAAAATTTTTTCCTAATATTCTGATATTGTTTTCGAAACGTTCAAGTGTATTTTTTGATAACGTCGCTGAATAGTCGAATTCACTAGGAGGCGTCCAAACAGGCAAATATTCCATCCATGCCTCCCCCCTATTCCACTCAATAGCATATTCAAAAAACTGCCTGTCTCTATAATAACGAGCATGATCAGCAATGCTAAAAAAGATATCGGTATTATAATGTTGATAAACACTAAACTTTTTCAGCTCACGGTGAGCACGTAGCTCGGATAGGTCAGATTTAATATTTTTCCCATCAGAGCCTACTTGAAAGAAAAATGTCACGCCTTTTTCTTCAGCAAGCTTTAGCACTTTTTCCCAATCGAAGAAAAAACAAGACGCTAAAAAAAACTGTAGCTCAGGTTCATAAATGATGATGAATTTATCTTGAGAGCTCTCAAGTAAGCTTTGTAAATGATAACCTAAACCTACTCCAAGAATAACCAAACAGGACTCTGCACCTTTATCACTTAATTCCACTTCAATAGGATTGTCGAGAAAGTACTCATATTGTCGCGAAATTTCTTGTGTTGGGAAACGTCCGTAGACGGCTGTGCCCGTTAACGCGTCGACTAAATTAGGCTCACCATTTTTATTAAAGAAAATACCGTAATTTTGCCATACTGCTTTTTCTAAAATAGGTCGTAACCCAGCCGCATAGCGAAGAAATGCTCGCTTGTTTTTTGATAGCTGCACATGTAACTTATCAGCGTGAAGCCGTTCTAATTCGCTCTGTTTTTCATCATCGGAATGAATATGTAATCTTATGTCATCAAGCATGTAATTAGTCTTTTTCGATTTGTTCAGTTTCAAGTAGGCGCGATAACCTAGCTGCACCATTACTTAACGTATTCTTCGCTGCCATTTTCTGCATACCAAGTAGACAATCTTCGTCTCCAACCAAGCTCGCGTATAAATCAGTTAACTGAGCCCAGAATATCGCTTTATTGCCTTCATAAATAAGCGTTCTACACCAGCCGTGGGCTTGCGAATTCATACTTGCTACTTTTTGGTTTTCGGCAACGACGACCAAAATGGCTGGAGTGTGGCATGCTTTCAGTTCAAACTGGGCGCCTCCGCCAGCGGAAACAACTAGCCTAGAGGAATTCCAAATACTCGCCATATTTTGCACATTGTGTTGGTGCACAATCCTGTTGTCATTTAACCGCTTTAACATCTCTTCAAGTTCGTCCAAATGACTATAAGCAGGCCCCGTGACAACTCGTATTTTTTGAACATCCCAATTTTTGCTTAAAAGACGAAGCGCCTTCACAGTCAAATTATCTAAGTCAGCACCACCAAAGCAAATTGTTACATATTCTCTTTGAACAATTGGTATAGGCTCAACAGAGGTAAACTCTGCTCTGAGTAACAGATAATCACAACCTAAAGCAAGAAAAACCGAATCATTATTTTGATAATAATATGCACTTTCATCAGGCTCGATTGCGGAATTAATTAGCACGTCAATACAATCAAACTTTTCATATGTCAAATCATCAAATAATGCAATTTTCCCACTAAACTGACGAGCTGAAGAAAAAAAACTATCGTGAACGCCGTAGCTGTCGATAATTACCCAATCAATAGTAGCAAAACTGTAAAGAGACAATTCATCCCATGTAATCGGAGTGAAATTCTGAATTACCGTTGCAATATCACCCACCCAATCCATTCTGGAGTTAGCAAGTTCAGTCGACGCTGGATCTAAAACAAAAGTTACTTTGTGGTTTCTCGCCTTCAACGTCTGCGCAAGCGCTAAGCAGCGAAGTAAATGCCCCATCCCCGAACGATGTGAGCCTTCGGTAAAAAACACAACGTGCATTATTTAAGGTCTTGCCAAGTGAGAGCATGCCCTTTAGCTAAATCGCAGCTTGCAGTCTTCCCTAGGACCGATCCCCAATGCTTAGGCGCTAAACCAAATGCAGGTCGTACTATACGCAAATTATCTTCGGTAAAAACATCACCTTTTTTAACATTTTCGCTTACGTAAATGGACCGGCGATATTGCTTAGATATTGTTTCCGCCGATGTTCCTGCATAAACAACCTCTCCTTTCGCTTGCCATGCTCTATTCAATTCTTCGACTAATTGCTTAAGTTCATCTGGTTCTAGAGAAAAAGCCGCATCCACACCGCCATCATTTCGGTTTAATACAAAATGTTTTTCAACCACCACAGCACCAAACGCTATAGAGGCAACTGCCGCCCCTAACCCTTTTGTATGATCAGAAAGGCCTACATGAGTACTAAAGGCGGTAGCCATATGAGGTATAGTCGCTAAATGTGTATTGGTAGCCTTTGCAGGATAAGTACTTGTACATTTAAGTAATACAATATCTTTGCACCCCGCCTGCTTAGCAGTGCCTACAGCTTCTTCGATTTCCGCCAATGACGCCATGCCTGTAGACATAATCATTGGTTTACCGGTTTTTGCTACTTTTTCTATTAGAGGTAAATGCGTTAATTCAAATGATGCGATTTTATAGCAAGGAACATCTAGCGTTTCTAAAAAATCTACCGCATCGAAATCAAAAGGCGAACTAAAAGCTTCTAAACCAAGAGAATTAGCGTATTCAAACAGTTCTTTATGCCATTCATAAGGCGTCGATGCTTTTTGATACAAAGTATGTAAGCGCTGGTTGAACCACAAACTGTCTTTCTCTTGAATTATAAAGTCAACATGGTCTACATCTAGCGTCATACTGTCAGCAGTATATGTTTGTAGCTTTATTGCATCCGCGCCTGCTTTAGCAGCGGCATCAATCATATTCTTTGCTAATGAAAAACTCTGATCGTGATTACCGCTCAGTTCAGCAATAACAAAAGGTTTGTGCTTATGTCCAACTAAAACATTGCCAATTTTAACGTCTTTCATCATAGCTCTCATTGTAGTTCGACTTCATATACGCCTCATACATAAGCTCCGCTTTTTTCCAGTCTTCCGGAGTATCAATATCTTGTACTCGATAGCGAGGTAAAATAATTGGAATGCTATGCTCAGCAAACATACTTAGTTTTCCTAACCAAGCAGACACACTGCCCCAATAGAATTGGCCTGCATCGTGATACATTTCTGTCAAATCTTGAGACCGCTTAAAAATCGCACTAGGTGTTACCGGTAAAACACCGGTTCCAGACAATGTCAATGCGCGTTGAATGGGGAAGTCAAATGACGTAACCGAGAATGCAAATTGAGCGGTAGGGTTTTCATGTAGTTGAATAAACCCCTTTTTGATCCAATCACCCGTTAAAAATGGCGCAGTAGCATAAATACAACAAACCTTGTCTACTTCACCTATTTTCTCTTGATAGAAACGAATAGCATGGGCGATAACAGGTCCAGTTCCAGTAAAATCATCTGCTAGTTCCAAGGGTCTTTCTATAACACTCGTCGCACCAAGCTCTTGCGCTATTTTAGCGATATCCTTGTCATCGGTAGAGACTATCACATCTTGAAAAACACCCGAATTAATCGCAGCTTCGATACTATAAGCAATCAATGGCTTCCCAGCAAAACTACGAATATTCTTTTTCGGAATACGCTTGCTTCCCCCACGAGCAGGGATGATTGCTATGTTTTTTGAGGTCATGACACTATTTCTTTAAGACATTGAATTACATAGGTTTGGTTATCGGCAGATAAATTCGGAAACAGAGGTAAAGTTACCGCTTTTTTAAAATAATTTTCACTGTTTGGATACTGGCCTTGAGTAAAACCTAAAGACCGAAAATACGGGTGCCAATGTACTGGAATATAATGACTATTCGCGACAATACCCTTTTCTTTAAATTTATTAAAAACAACCGATTTATCGTGATTTATCAACTCGACAACAAACAAATGCCAAGCGCTATTTTTGTCCCATATGGGTAGCTTTAACGGGAGTGATTGCAATTCATCAACGTATCGTTTTGCAATCTCTCTTCGTTTTTGAATTAAGCTATCGACCCTTTTCAATTGGTTAACACCTAACGCTGCATGAACATCACTTAAACGATAATTGTACCCAAGAGATTGCTGTTCAAAGTGAGCGGGTCCAAAACTATCGCATACAAAGTCATCGGTGTTTTTAGTGATCCCATGAGATGCAAGTTGACGTAACTTTTTTGCCAATCGAGGATCATCTGTTAACACAGCGCCACCTTCACAGGTGGTAATGCTTTTAACGGGATGAAAAGAACACACTGTCATCACTGAGTGGACTGGCTTACCCAATGCATATTTACCACTAAATGTACCACCAAGCCCATGGGCATTGTCTTCTATAATTACAAAGCCATACTCTACTGAAAGTTCATAAAATTGCTCTAACTTACAAGAGTGACCGGCAAAATGAACTAAAACGATGGCTTTAGGTAAACAGTTTTGCTCTTTTGCCTTTATTAGTTTTTGTGTCAATAAGGCCTCTGACATTTGTCGAGTATCCGGGTCAATATCCACAAAATCCACTTCTGCACCACAATACAAAGCACAATTTGCCGACGCCACAAATGTATTAGGAGTGGTGTATACAATGTCTCCTTCTCCCACATCTACAGCCAAGCATGCAATGTGTAGCCCTGACGTCCCACTGTTAACCGCGATAGCATACTTGGCACCAGTGTAAT
>CAYUZL010000158.1:0-4379 GCA_964449725.1 uncultured Alteromonas sp.
ATAAACGCTGAGTTAGCTCCGTAGATGAGTTTACACCTTGAACTAAGTTGTGAAATATATCTATTTCAGATCCCAGCCCTAAATACAAGTCAATAATAGACACAGCCCAATGTTCTGTGTTCATCTCTTGTTTACGCTTCAACAATTCTGATTTCGCTGTAATTGCGTCGATTTCAGCACTACCGTGGTAGGCCCATAGTACTCTAAACGGATCTGATATGTCTTTTAGGTAAAAGTCATCTAAATCTGCAACACCAAGTTCAGGCCTACCAGCATAATACAAAGCAATACCTCGATTCAGTAGCGCATAATCATATTCTGGTTCAATATCGAGAGTTGAATCAAATGCTTCATAGGCACGATCAAATTCACGCTTTTGAATTAAGTGAACACCGAGAGAATTATATGCTGCTGCCATATCCGCTTTCAAACTAACCGCTTGAGAGAAATCGAATTCAGCCAAATTCGGCAACCCAGCTCTGTCGTAAAAAATGCCGCGCTTATAGAACAATTCCGCTCGTTCATCATCGGCTAAACTAGGTTGTAATAGAATTTGATTATACCTTGCAATGGTGAACTGTATTCTTGGGTCCACAGGCAAGGGTTCGGCTAATAATAAACCTTTAGTTAAACCGCCAGTCTGCTGAGGCGCGGTCGTAGTACACCCAGGTACACCCACAATTAACAAGAATACGAAAACAACTATGAAGGTTCTATTTCCCATGATCACCAAACTAATTTTATTTTAATAACATACTGATAACGAAAATCAGTCTATCTCATTGTATTACTTATTTCGAGCGTTGAACGCAGCCTTTTGCTCTTCTGTCGCAGGCAATTGATGTTTTTCTTTCCACTCGCTGTATGGCATTTTGTAAACAATTTCTCTCGCGCCATCGTAATCGATGTCGACATTTTCCTCTTCTGCCCCAGATACATACCACTTTGCTAAACAGTTACGGCAAAAATCAGCCAAAATCATTAAATCTATATTTTGTGCTTCTTTGTGCTCGTCTAAATGAGAAATTAGCTTTCTAAATACCGCAGCTTCAATATTCGTTTGCTTATCTGACATTACCATACCCTAATTAATTCAAACTTAAATTTAAAAAACAAAAAAGGGCGTTACCGCCCTTTTTTCTTAAACACAATTTAGCTTATTCGCTATCTTGTTGCTCTGATTTTTCCTCAGCTGGCTGAGGCTTTTCAAGCAATTCTTTAATGCTTAAACGAACGCGATTCTGACGGTCAATTTCCATCACTTTCACGTCAATTTGCTGACCTTCTTTCAGATAGTCAGTTACCTTATTTACACGCTCATGTGCAATTTGTGAAATGTGTACTAGACCTTCTTTACCAGGAAGTACTTCAACAAACGCACCAAAATCAACGATACGCGTTACTTTACCGTCGTAGGTTTTTCCTACTTCGATTTCAGCAGTAACTTGCTCAATCAAACCAATTGCAATATCAGATTTCGCTTTTTCAGTTGCAAAGATTTTAATTGTACCGTCATCTTCGATTTCAATGTTGGTATCAGACGCTTCTGTAATTTGACGGATCATTGCTCCGCCTTTACCAATTACATCACGAATTTTATCTTGGTCAACTTTCAATGTATAGATACGAGGAGCAAACTCAGATAACTCATCTCTGTGTCCACCAATTGCTTTGTCCATTACATCAAGAATATGCAAACGCGCTTCTTTAGCTTGCTTCAATGCAATTTGCATGATTTCTTTAGTAATACCTTCAATTTTGATGTCCATTTGAAGCGCAGTAATACCACCAGTTGTACCTGCTACTTTAAAGTCCATGTCACCTAAGTGATCTTCGTCACCTAAGATGTCTGAAAGTACAACAAAGTTGTCATCGCTTTTTACTAGACCCATTGCAATACCCGCAACAGAAGCCTTAATTGGTACACCTGCATCCATAAGTGCTAGTGAAGTACCACACACCGACGCCATTGAAGATGAACCGTTAGACTCTGTAATTTCAGATACCACACGTACAACGTATGGGAAATCCTTTTCATCAGGCATAACAGCTTGAATACCGCGTTTCGCCAAACGACCGTGACCAATTTCACGACGCTTAGGAGAACCGATCATACCCGTTTCACCTACGCAGTATGGAGGGAAGTTGTAATGCAACATAAAGCGGCTGTCAGTACGGCCTTTCAGCTCATCGATCATTTGCGCATCGCGCTCGTTACCTAGTGTTGCAACCACAAGTGCTTGGGTTTCACCACGTGTAAATACCGCTGAACCGTGTGTTCTTGGTAATACACCTGTAGAAACGTCTAAGGCACGGATCATCGCAGGATCACGACCATCAATACGAGGCTCACCCGCTAGAATACGTGAACGAACCACGTCGCTTTCTAATTCGTGAAGCATTTCAGATGCTTCTTTTGCATCTTGCTCTGCGTCAGCTTAGATTACAGCAGCAAGTGCTTTTTCCGTTACGGCAGTAACAGCGTCTTTACGTACAAGCTTATCAGAAATTTGGTACGCTTCAGTCATACCTTCACGCGCTAGTTCACTGATTTTTTGTTTTAGCTCAGTGTTTTCAGCTTCAGGTTGCCAATCCCACTTTTCAGTGCCCACTTTAGCAGCGAATTCAGCTACGTTATCAACCACAGCTTGCATTTGCTCATGACCAAACATAACAGCGCCAAGCATAACGTCTTCTGAAAGCACATCAGCTTCAGATTCAACCATTAATACCGCGCCTTTAGTTCCAGCAACAACTAAGTCTAGTTGGCTGCTTTCTTGTTCTTCTGCACGAGTGTTAAGAATATATTCGCCGTCAGAATAACCCACACGTGCTGCACCTACTGGTCCATTAAACGGCATGCCTGAAATAGCAAGGGCCGCTGATGTACCAATAAGAGAAATAATGTCTGTAGGAATATCAGGGTTTGCTGATACTACAGTAATAACAACCTGAACTTCGTTTTTAAACCCTTCTGGGAATAATGGACGAATAGGTCTATCAATTAAGCGAGCTGTTAATGTTTCACTTTCACTTGGACGACCTTCTCTTTTAAAGAAGCCGCCAGGAATTTTACCTGCTGCATACGTTTTTTCTTGGTAGTTAACAGTTAGTGGAAAGAAGTTTTGATCGGGTTTTGCTTCTTTTTTACCCACAACAGTCACTAAAACCGTTGTATCGTCCATGCTTGCAAGTACTGCAGCTGTGGCTTGACGAGCAATTACGCCCGTTTCTAATGTTACAGTATGTTGGCAATACTGGAATGAAGTTGTAATAGGATTCACTCTTTGTCCTTTATTAAATTAATTATTAACGCTAATTATCGCGGCGCATAGTATAACTGTGAATTAGCCGCAATTAAAGATTTCGTCGCGCGCAGAATCACAAACTGCGCTAATTGCTGGATGTGTGACCTTTCTTTGTGAAGAGATTGCATAAAATCGCTGTTTTATTTCTGTTGTACGACCAATAATTTCAACCCCAAAGCTTTCACACACATCTTTTTCAACTGCAGTCGGCATAAAAAACGCTCCTAATCCTGCATGACCAAATGATTTAATTAATGCACTATCATCAAATTGGCCTTTAATAACAGGCGATAAATTGTGCTGTATACACCATTGATCAAAATGCTGTCGAATAGCATATTGCCCCGTAGGTAACAGCATAGGTGTGTTATTTAAAAAGTGGGGAAAATCGCCTTTTAGTTGAGATACTAATTCTGGCACTGCAAAAAACGACAGACCGCATTCCCCCAAGAAATGATTATACGCTTTGATACTGTAGGCTGAGCTCAGTGGCGTGTCAGAAATAACCATGTCAACCTCTTGCATCGCAAGTTCCGCTAAAATGGCATCAATGGGTCCTTCTTTACAGGTTAAAGAAATATCATTGCAACGGGCTAATGCTGGCTCTAGAATCTTCCATATTAGGGTTTTAGGTATAGTGCTAGCTACACTGACAATGAACTCCGAGTTTCCTTGAATACCCTTGCCTCGCAGTACATCGGACAGTTCTTTCCCGAGAGAAAAAATATCATCGGCATAACGCAAGACCAATCTACCGGTTTCAGTTAATTGTAACCCTCGGCCAACACGATCAAATAAGGGTTGATTCAAACGTCCTTCGAGTAAGGCTAACTGTCCACTAATCGTTTGCGGTGTTATATGTAAATACTGCGCGGCTTTAGCGATGCTTCCTTCTTTCGCTATTACCCAAAAATAGTGCAAATGTTTGTAGTTAAGACCATCGTTCATCAAAGTCGCTCAAATCACATTATCAGTTTTTATTATACCTAAAAAGCAATGACAGTTCATTTTTGCCGAGCACTTCACTTTGGAAGATGACTTTTCAACCAGAGAGCTGCCTCTACCATAGGG
>CAYUZL010000159.1:0-3509 GCA_964449725.1 uncultured Alteromonas sp.
GTGATATGCGCATTAATATAAAAATGATGGGTATCATTTTTGGCATTACCGTAATCGCCATTGCCGGTCGTAAATTTTTAGTTTCAAGTCGATATACATCATCATCACGAAATAAAAATGGTGGTGGAATCATTCTAATTGGCTTTGTTTTAATGCTGGTTGGTTATGTAGGGTTATTCTTTGCACGTTGGATGAAATCGGCGTTATCAAGACAACGAGAGTATTTAGCAGACGCTTCGGCAGTACAGTTCACAAGAAACCCAGATGCTATTGCCGGTGCCTTAAAAAAAATAGCGGCTTATCAACATTCATCTTACCTTAAGAGTGACGGTGAAGAAGTAAGCCATATGTTATTTGGAACTGGTGCGAAGTCTCTCATGTTTGCTACTCACCCACCGTTATTAGAAAGAATTTCTCGTTTAGAACGAGGCTTTAAGCAAGGTGACATTGATAAGTTAGCGAAAAAGCTAAAAATCGAAGAAAGGCGTGAACATGTGCAAGCTCAAATTGCCGAACAAGAACAAAAAGAAAGAAGTAATAAAAAACTAAAAAGTGATTTTTTTGATGTTGAAACAATCCTTGAAAATATAGGTAACCCAGCAGTAGAACGAATTTCCGCCGCCGCTATTTTAGCATCATCATTGTCAGACGGATTATCAGCAGCGGCACACAGTTTAGAATGGGCCCCTGAAGTACTGTTCTATTGCTTGTTAGACGATGACGAAGAGCTAAGAAACAAGCAGCTAATGATCGTTACAAAATATATGGGTGATATTAGTGAAAGAAAATTGAGTCATTTGATTAATGAAAATGGCTTAGTAACGGCGACACACCGTTTACCATTATTGGATATAAGCTTTCCTACAATTAAACGTCGACCAATTAATGAAATTCAAAAGATACTCTATACAGTACAAGAGTTGTCAATGGTTGATAACCGTATCGACACATTTGAATACCTCTTAT
Organism: uncultured Alteromonas sp.; assembly: GCA_964449725.1. Classification (GTDB taxonomy): domain Bacteria; phylum Pseudomonadota; class Gammaproteobacteria; order Enterobacterales; family Alteromonadaceae; genus Alteromonas_F. Next base: position 967 of record CAYUZL010000159.1, read on the forward strand.
CAAGATTGATCTCAAAATATTTAGAAGACGCAGATATACCAAGCCGAACGCGAATACATGGGAATAATAAGCTTAAAGACAGTATTGAAGAGCTCGCTCTTGTTGTCAGTGCAGTAGCAGCACATGGGCAGAACAGTCAAACGTCTGATGGTTTACAACAAGCACAGCGAGCATTTAGAAGAGGTATGGAGTCAGCAGGCATAAAACACAAGAATTTAATATTTAATGATGACTGGCATACAAAAATGGACGCGGCATTAAAAGTGTTGTCAAAACTTGCGCCAAGTGAGAAGAAAGAAGTGGTAACCGCACTTGTAACAACCGTATTAGATGATCAAAAAGTTGCGGTGCAAGAGCAAGAGATGTTAAGAGTAATTTGTGCGCTTATCAATGTCCCTTTACCAATTCTGCAAAGCATCGATTAAGCATGGGCAATTTGTATCAAACGTTATCAATTAAAGGGAAATGGCAAAAGAGTAACCCCATCATAAAAAAAACAATCCCTGCAGCGTTGGTACCATACATATTAGACAGTGGATCATTAACAAAAAGTTTAATGGCGCTAAGTGATAACAACTTTCAAGTAAACGTATTAGAGCAAAAAATAGCCCTACCCTTTTTTGATGAGCAAATTAAATTGGGCCAAGCCTTATATCGCTCAGCAGTTATTAGACAGGTAGAATTAAAAATTTACTCGGAAGCAGTGGTATACGCTCGAAGTATTATTCCCACCACATTATTTAATAAACGAAACAATGGTTTAGCCAGTTTAGGCAAAACACCGCTAGGCCATTTATTATTTCAAAAGTCACAATGCGTAGAGTCGAAAAGAGAATACAAAAGAACGCGTATTAATAATGACGATTACTACGCCAGACGAAGCCCCTATCACTACTCAGGTGAAGATATTTTAGTCACGGAGTATTTCTTACCATCACTGAATAAATACTTATAACAAGCCGCATATTAGTAAAAACAATCGGTATCGTATGAAGAAAACTTGAATTGGTTAAGAAAATCAATATTCTTCAATACGTAGTTTCAAAGGAAAAGATTACTAATCAACGTTTAAATATTAACGGAGGCATAATGCCAACTAAACTTAGAGGAACAGTTATTCCTCGCAACCATGTAGCACGATCACCATTAATGAAAAAAGGTGGTGTTCATGAAAAAAGTAAGACAGCCAAACGGCAAATCAACCGTCAAAAGTTAAGTATCAAACTTGATGATTGGCGAGAAGAATTAGAGTTTGAACGCTCTTTGCGTTCAGACTCTGAGAATACAGTATCCCTTGCAGCATAGTTCTTCCCACCACCGCCATCCTCATTCACCCAGCCTATAAAGCATCCTTTTCTTACTGAATGCTTGAAAAATCCTAAAATAAGCAAGATATATTCTATAAAGCAATACATAAGTTATTTACCATTGTATCTATTAGATTAATGCTTAAATGTCCTGTGGTATTTAATCTGGCTTAGTCAACTCTATAGAATCAACCCGTTACAGGGCTAAGAGTTATCGAGCTGACAACATAATAATTAAGCCGATTCATCCTAGGGAATTAGGGGGAGTGAGGTAATGGAGGACCTCAGTACTACTAATTACTTTTAAGCTATTAAAAATTTAATTTGTTAAAAGTCTATTTGCGTAAATATTTACAAGAGAAATAATGAATAACAGTAGTTTGGTCGATGGAATGAGCAGTGAATTGGCTACAAAGTTTAAAATAAACCCAATATCTACTGATGGCAGCTTAAAGCGAGAAGATGTTGTCATGTTTGAGGCCTTATTTGAAAGCTTATTGGATGTTTTTTATTATGCAAAAGACTCACAAGGCTGTTGGATTAGCTGCAACACGGCATCATTAGAATTACTAAACCTTACAAAAGTAACGGAAGTGATTGGCGTTAAAGAAGAAAACTTCTTTCCTAAAAAAATTGCAGAATCAATTTATAAAGATGATAAAAAAATACTTGAACATGGCATCAGTATCATAAATAGAATAGAGCTCATCACAAACACATATGGAGAGTTAATATGGGTGAATACAAATAAGCTCCCGATATTCGGAACAGACAATAAAGTTTTAGGAATTATAGGAATTACTAGGCCAATATCCGAAGAAAAAGCACTACCTAAAAAATACGAATTATTTAATGGATTATTTGAATATATTAGAGAGAATTTAACAAAAACAATAAAAATTTCTGATTTGGCAAATATTGCAAAATTATCAGAGAGCCAGTTAAGAAGAAAATTTCAAAAGGAGTTTGGAATAACACCACAAACGTTCATACAAAGAGCACGTTTACAAACAGCGGCACATCTTCTGAGAAGTGAATCTAATTCAATAAGCCAAGTCGCATTTCAAAGCGGTTTTACTGATCAAAGCTATTTCACAAGACAATTTAAAAAATTCTTTGGCAAAACACCAAAAGAATACAGTCGTTCTTGGAAATCTAATGATGAATAAGCATCAAAGATAACCCTGTGGATAACTCTAGTATAAAAACGGTATTACAATAGAGTAACTCTTATCC
>CAYUZL010000160.1:0-6995 GCA_964449725.1 uncultured Alteromonas sp.
AAATTGAGTAATAACGACAATCGCTCCCCCACAGCCAGGAAGTGCGCCTAAAAATGCTGAACCGATTAATTCAAACCCAATGTTGTTTGTAATTACATGTACAGGTAGTCGTTTTTCCACATAATGTGTAATTAGGTAATACACCGCGAGCGTTGCAGCAACAAATGCAGAGACTTGAAGAAAGGCATCAGACAGCACTGATAACACTATTTCCTGTGTATTAGGTTGAAAGCACAGCACAACCAAAAACGCAGGCAATAACATTCTGCGATACCTAATTTTTAACGACTGGGCAAATACCACTCCGTCGTTTCCTATGCGTTTAATATTTAAAATAATCAGTTACCCACTTAGGTTAATTTTGGCGAGCCAAAAACGCTATTTTCGACGTTTAATCAAAGTAAAAAATCACAATTAACATTTGAAATTGATAATATGATGAAAAGATACAAATGAAAACAATTATCATTTAGATGAAAATAATATAGTATTTATACAAATACGCAATCGAGACGTTAATTATGCAAGTGACGTATTTAGGTCGACAAAAAGCTCAGTGGATACAGCGCCATCCCATTAGTGCATTACACTTTTTAATGAATAGTGAACTTGTTGGTGAGTTACACGCGACCAACGGAGAGTACAAAGATGCCATTGTGCAGTATGGCTGTGCCTTTGAGATTGCGTCTATTTTATTGAAAATATATAAATCAAATACGGGTCCCTTACGCAAAAAGATTGCCTCTTTAGCGCTGACCATTTATCGCCTGTGCATACTTAGCCAAACCAAACATCAGCGCAACAGGGTTATCAAACAAGCAATATTTGATCTGTTCCCAAATCAGCCTTTATTAAACCAATCAAGTATAAATACTGCGCTGGAAGCATTAGCCAGCGAAGCAAAAAAATAAGCATTTGCTCACACTCAGGGCTATTTCTCCTTTCCCATTGATTGACCTGTGATATTTCTGTTAGAATACATCGAAATAATAATAACTATCATTTGCATTTAAAGTTTAACACTCGAGGATCTATGAATATTTCGTTCAACAAAATAACCACAGCGATTTCTTTATCATTAACCTTAGGAATAAGTGCCCCTTTCGCTTTTGCTGCTGACAGCACCGAAATTCGTGCCGAAAGTACCGAAAAAGAAATGGAAAAAGTCACAGTTTATGGCCGTCACAATAGGCTTATACTCGAATCAGGCACTGCTACGAAATCTAATTTAAGTTTGCTTGAAACCCCAGCACCAATTGTTGTTGTTGATGAAGTACTTTTGCTCGAACAAGGCCAAAATACTCTTCAAGACGCCATTCGAAATGTGAGTGGTTTAACGCAAAGTGGAAACAACTACGGTATAGGTGACAACTTATCTCTTCGAGGTTTAGGTGTTAACTTTACCATTGATGGCGTATACGCTGGCGCTGATTTAGACAACAACTACAACCCTACTCGCTCGCTGACCAATATTGAAAGTATTGAAGTATTAAAAGGGCCAGCTACTGGGTTATATGGCACTGGCGCTGCTGGGGGGATCATTAATTTAATTGAGAAAAAACCCCAATTTACCCCCTCTTATGAAGCTAGAGCATCAGTAGGTAGTTTCGAATCCTATTCCTTATTTTTTGATGCGACGAACAAAATTAATGATGATCTCGCATACAGATTGGTAGTTAACCACGAAGATTCTGAAGGCTATAGAGATAGAAGCTCAGAGCGTTCTGAAATATATGCCTCTTTGCGTTACAAAGCGTCAAAAAACCACGAGTTTATTTTTTCTTCAGCTTATATAGATGATGCAATTCAAATCGACTCTATTGGTGATCCTGTTCGCTTAATAGACTTATCCTTTTTTAATTTAGACCCGGCTACTATCACTGCTGATGACCTGGCCAATGGCCCTATTGCTGATGGAGGGTTGCAACTTACTGACGCCCAGCGTCAAATCCTCGCAGATACGATTCTAAGTACAGACGGCATTCAGCCTTTTGCATTGGGCGACGACGTTAGTTTAGTGTCTCCTCTCAGTACGCCAAACGAAGGAGAAGAATTTAGATTCAAAATCCGTCATGACGCCGATTTAGGCGCCGACTGGTTTCTTACTCAACAACTACTTTATCGCACTTACGATAGCGACTATATTCGCCAAACAAGTGCTTACAATTACATTTATGTTGAGCGTAACGGTATAACTAATCTAGAGCCAAGAGCGCCATTAGTTATCGATGATGAACTGTATCCTTATGCCGCCAGAAGACAAGAGTACAGAAATATCACTGCATCTGAAGACACTATTCAATACTTTTTTGATTTATCAAATAGCTGGGAATTGAACTCCATAGAAGGTGAGCACCTAGTTACCTTTAACTATGAAAACCGAGATATTAGTTTTCAACAACTGTCTATATGGGATGGAGACGATTCAAGAAGTTTGCCTGTTCCCTACATTTTAGACATTCGCAATCCAAACTTCCCTACGGGTAGTTTTGAAGATTTCATCGACGAAGAAAACGGCGAATCTCTGAGATCTAAATACGATAAAACACTACAAGCATGGGGCATTAACTTGCAAGAAGTCGTGCACTTTAATGATGCTTTAATTGGTCGCTTTGCTGTTGCAGTTAGCGGCGTGAAACAAGAGTACACAAACCTAAGACTAGATGCTGAAGAACGAGAAGAATTAGATTTTGACGATTCTGGTTTTACCTATAACTTAGGTTTGACGTACCGAATTACTGAAGACATTTCGACATTTGTTAATTTCGCTAAAGGTCGCACGGCAGCGAGTGTTTTAGGTAGTCTTCAAGCTTTTGACAACACCCCTGACACCGAGTCAGAATCTTTTGATTTAGGCTTAAGGTTCACTGCACTAAATGAGCAGTTGTTAGGCTCAATAGTGATATTTGAAACATCAAGAACGAACATTAGACACTCCAATTTTTTGTTTGAAGACAACCCTGATGATCCCGCATTTAACATTACAGTACCTGAGTTTTTATTTGATGAAAACGACAGTACACAAGGTGTTGAACTTGATTTGAATTTTGATATCAATGAACAATGGGCTATGAACGTGAATGCCACTTATCAAGACCCTATTACAGAGCCTGGCAGTGGCAGAGAAAGCCGTGAAGATGAAGAAACAAAAGGACTTCCAAAGACCTTTGCTCGTACATGGTTAAGCTACTCAAACAACTTCGGTGTACTTAAAAACCCATTGAAATTGAGTTTAGGTATTAGCTATGAAGACGAAAGAAGCATTGATTCTTCTTCCTTTGGCATAGACCGCGCCTATGTAAATTCATACTCGAAATGGGATGCCGCAGTAAGTTATGAAGGCGACAACTGGAAAGCCCAGCTTAACGTTCGTAACTTAACAGACAAAGATTACTACAGTAATGCATTATTCCTAGGCGGATTGCCTGGTGCAGAGCGCAATGCAGAACTAACCCTAAACTATTTCTTTTAAGGTTTTCTGTAGTTCCCTCTCATCTAAGGTATACCTCTAGCGGGTATACCTTAGTTACTTCAATAAATACAGATTATTAATACAATCAAACTCTTGACTTAGGTCCAAGGTTTACAGTGCTCATTCTGCAACTAATTGGTAAGAAAACATGTTCACTATTGGACAACTTGCTGCTAAATGCGGCGTTAATATTGACACTATTCGCTACTACGAGCGTATAAAATTGTTAAAGCCCACAGTGCGTTCTGAAGCGGGCTACCGTTTATATTCTGAAGACTGCATTACACAACTCAAGTTTGTTCGTTGTGCCCAAACCCTCAATTTCACCTTATCTGAGATAGCACAATTATTAGCTTTACAATCATCACGAAATAAAAACTGCGGAGAAGTAAAGGCCAAAGCGAAACAAAAACTAATTGAAATAGAAGATAAAATAGTCAAACTCACGCGAATTAAAGAAGCACTACACACCTTGATTGAAGACTGTCCAGGTGAAGGAAGCGCAGTAACACAATGCTCAATTTTGCATTACATCAGTGCGTGTAAATAGTTAACTTATTTATTCGTTTCAGTCTCTAATGAATAGAGCCTTGTTTACCCTCTTATAACGCTTTTTAATTCAGGGAAAATGCGACGGCTCACAGGTACATTCATATCATTTAACATTTGTAATGTGCCTCCTGTTCCTTTCGTTCCTGATATTAATGCTTTCACTGCATTGAGGTTAACAATATAAGAACGGTGTACTTTCATAAACAGTGTGGGTAATTGGGATTCAATACTTTTCAACGTACTACTTAACAAAACGTGCTTACCTGTTGCTAAGTAAAGTTCAACGTAATCTCCTGAAGCCTTGCAAAAAACAACGTCGCTGACTGCCAGCCTTAGTGTTTTTCCTGAACTATTGACCGTAAGTACGCTGGGTTTTTCCGTTTCTGATAATTGTTCTAGCTTCAATTGAAGTTTCAATCTCTGCTCCGCTTCTTGCTGCCGAAGTCGCTTTTCGCTAATAAAACTCAACGCTTCTTTTACTGCGATAAATAACAACAATAAAAAGCTCAAATAATAGAATTGTACTTCGTGATAAATATAAAAAACACCTCCATTAATTGCTAAAAAAGCACCATAAGCAACCATGTACCACAAGGCATTTGATGTTTTTTCGTTTATATACCAATACACACTGAGTAGCATGCTTATCGCTACGGGTAGCAAGGTAGCGAAAGACGCTTTTCCATCAAAACTCGGAATGTAATATATAGCAATCAAAGTTAATACAACCCCTAACACGGCACACACTTTTCTATGTTTTACATTTGCCACAAATTGGTGAATGGAAAACAATAAAAAACTCACTCCAAACAACAATGAAAAAAATACGACCACCAGTAACCGCACATCTTGAATTGGATAAACATAAGAAATTAACGAACGCGAAAACTCAGCCAACATCTGTAAACATGACGTCAAAAGCATCAAAGCCACCAGAAGTTTGCTTAACTTATATTCAGACTTTAATGCCATTGTCGACAAATACAAGGTACCTAATAACAAGGCTCCAAGCACAATGAATGGAAGCAGTAACTTCTTACCTGCTAACGTGCCGGGTTTGGCATACTCAGCTAAGCCAATATGATGAACTGGGGAGCCTAATTCTAAGATACCATGGTGGGAAGACGCATAGATCACAACCTCATTTTCACCTAACTTTAATAAGGACCTAGGTACATAAAAAACGGCATCCATAACACCAACAAATTCTCGCTTAGGGTCAATATCAGGCGTACCATTGTTACCAATAGAAACACCATTAAAATAGACTTCGCTCGACATTTTCCCATACACATACAACCCCAAAGGGTGAGTGTGTTTTAAGTGAAGTGCAGGTACCGTAATTTTGCCTTTGATCCATAAAGCCTTATTCTGAGGATCTATTTGATACAGAGATACAGATTGGCAATGATCCGACGAAAAATCAGGTATTATTTTTTCATCGGTGTTAACAGAGCAAACTCGGACGGTCTCGTTAATACGAATGCTCTCTTGTGCAAACACATGAACATTAACAATAAAAATCAGTATCGACAGACAAAATTTAAATCTCATTCTACTCATACACATTTTTTGATTACCGCTTACCGAAAATTTGCTACCGCTCATCCATTTCACCAATAAAATCAATGCACTTTGTAGAATAGAACAAGGTTCAATTCATCCTGCCACGATAAGCTTATGACTTCAAATTCAAAGGCAATAGAACCCATAAATGAATAGGATGTTAGTCAATGAACTTAACCCAATACCAAAATAAACTTACTGTATTTAAACTCATAATTTCTATGTTGATATTTGCAAGTAGCTTCATCTCGATTGGAACTTTGGCGAATACCTCTCATTCATCACCCTATCAGAATGAACACGCTATCACTTTCATTGCTGGCGACCAAAGCGTCGCAGCTTTTGAAGGAACAATCAAAGTACCGGAAAACCGCAATAACCCTAAAAGTCGAATGATAAACATTAAGTACGTTCGCTTTCCAAGCACATCGCAAACAGCACGCCCTCCTATAGTTTACCTAGCTGGCGGACCAGGAGGCTCAGGTATTAACACAGCTAAACACGTTAGATTCCCTTTGTTTATGAAAATGCGAGCGTTCGGAGATGTTATTGCGTTAGATCAAAGAGGAACGGGTTTATCAAACGACTTACCCCAATGTGTATCATCCGTGCAAACATCGCTAACTGACGTGATCAATAATGAATTAATCACTTCTAATTACCAAACAGCGGCCAAAGAGTGTCTAGAATTTTGGAAAAACAACAATGTCGATATTTATGGCTACACCACAGTACAAAATGCCCTTGATTTAAACGATTTACGGTTACATTTTAATGCAGAAAAAATAGCCCTTTGGGGAATTTCTTACGGCAGCCACCTTGCGCTTGCAGCAACAAAGTTGATGGAACAACATATAGATAAAATCGTCATTGCCAGTGCCGAAGGGTTAAATCAAACAGTAAAACTGCCAAGTCAAACTGACGCCTATTTTTTGCGATTAGAACAAGCCATTAATAATCAGTCTCCCTCACCAATCAATTTAATCACTCTAATTCAACGGGTCCATAAGCAATTAGATGCGAACCCCATAGCAATCACCTTTATGAACAAACAAGGTACTAAGGTGGATATGTTGTTTCAAACTCCCCACCTTCAAATCACATCTTCCGCGATGATTTCAGATCCAGGTCGCGGCGTTCCTTTTTTACTCGCACTTTATAAAAGTTTAGACGAAGGCGATGTATCCGTACTTCAACAAATACTCGGTATGGGCTTTTTTACCAATGATCCTATTCGCTTTAATCCAATGTCTTTTGCAATGGATATAGCATCGGGTATCACTGACGAACGTCTAGCACTAGTAGAGCATCAAGCAGAAACGAGTTTACTTGGCGCTTATTTGAATTTTCCTATGCCACATTTAAACAAACTAGATAAGCTAGATTTAGGAAACAGCTTTAGAAC
>CAYUZL010000161.1:0-8169 GCA_964449725.1 uncultured Alteromonas sp.
AGATTCTGGTGAACAAATAGTGACAAGTGCAGTGCCAAATGCCTATACGGGAATGAAAATAAGATTGCCCGGTGATGAGCCAGAAATAGATACGCCGTCAGAAAATGATCAACCTGATGACAAAAATGAAATAGAACCTCATAACGAGGACCAGTAATGACTAGTTCAGACATTAACGATACTCATAAAGGCCTCATTGCATGGTTCGCACGTAACAGTGTTGCAGCCAATTTGTTAATGTGGGTGTTGATTTTTGGTGGCATATACACGGCATTTACCATACAAAAACAAATATTTCCTAATTTTGAATTTAATGTAATACAAGTCAGAGTCGCTTATTTAGGCGCAGCGCCTCAAGAGGTTGAAGAAGGTGTAATACTTAAAGTTGAAGAAGCGATAAAGGATTTAGAAGGGATAAAGCAGATTACTTCTACTGCCGTTGAAGGTTCAGGCACGGTAAGTATTGAAGTAGAAGATGACTACGATGTTGAGAGTTTACTTGATGAAGTAAAAGTGCAAGTTGACGCAATTCCTAGTTTTCCAGCGAATACGGAAAAACCCATTGTTTATCGTCAAAAAGTGCAATCAGATGTGTTGTGGATTTCTGTACATGGCGATGCGACTGAACGTGAATTGAAAGAATATGCTAAGTCTATGAGGGACGACATTGCTAATTTATCTGGAGTGTCTGCCGTTCAGGTTGTTGGCTCTAGAGATTATGAAATTAGTATTGAACTTAGTGAAACAACGCTTCAACAATATAATTTAACTTTTGCTGATGTTGTGCGTGTTGTGCAGCAAAGTAGCGTTGATTTGCCTGGCGGATCAATTAGAACAGATAATGGCAGCATTTTGTTGAGAACTATTGGTCAAGCCTATACTGGCTATGATTTCTCACAAATAATATTAGTGACTCAAGCTGATGGAACACGGCTGAAGCTCGGTGATATTGCACATATAAATGATGGCTTTGTTGAAAGTAATGGTTTTGCTCGTTTTGACAATAAAGCAACAGTGAGTATTCGGGTACAAGCTGTGGGTGATCAAAATGCATTAGAAATTTCAAAGAAAGTGAATGCCTATATCAGCGAAAAAAATGAGGATTTACCCCCTAATATTCAAGCAGATACCTGGGGTGATAGTTCGTTTTATTTGAATGACAGGTTAAATATGATGCTGAAAAACATGTTTTTTGGCGCATTGTTAGTGTTCGTTGTTTTAAGTTTGTTCTTGCGTATAAAACTTGCATTTTGGGTGATTGTCGGACTCCCTGTCTGTTTCTTGGGAGCCTTATTTTTAATGCCAACGCCTTTGTTTGGCGTGTCTATCAATATGCTGAGTCTGTTTGCCTTTATTCTTGTGCTCGGGATAGTGGTGGATGATGCCATTATTATGGGGGAGTCGGCTTACTCTGAAATTGATAAGTATGGTCACAGTATTGACAATATCATCCGTGGTGTAAATAAAGTGGCCATGCCAGCAACGTTTGGTGTGTTAACGACCATCGCAGCTTTCATTCCTATGTTAATGGTTACAGGAACCTTTGGGGTGATATGGAAAACTATTGGTGCTGTTGTGGTAGTTTGCTTAATTTTTTCATTGGTTGAGTCTAAGCTTATTTTACCTGCGCATTTAGCGCACATGAAGTTAAAGCCTTATGATCCTACAAAGGCCAATGCTCTTCAGCGATTCAGAGATTTTTTTAGTGAAGGAATTAAAACTTTTGTTGAAAAATATTACGCCCCATTTTTGAAAAAAGCCGTTAACAACCGATATACCACCTTATCCGTTTTCATTGCGTCACTTATATTAACCGTCGGCCTTTTTTCTGGTGGCATTGTTCGTTTTGTTGTATTCCCCTCTATCCCTAGTGATTTTATGTTTGCTGACGTAAGTATGGAACCAGGATCTTCAATTCAACAACGTGACGAGGCAATCGAATCTATTGTAGCGGCTATGCATGCAATGGATAAAAATATTGAAAAGGAAACAGGACTGCGAGTAGTGCAGCACTCAATTGCCTTTGACGAAGGCGATCTTGGTGGAGCAGTGTTTGTTGAGTTAACTAAAGGCGAGGACAGAACCCTTAGCGATTCAGAAATTCATGAGTATTGGCGTGATGAGATTGAAGAGATCCCAGGAGTAAGATCGTTAACTATAGGGAATCCAGGCGGCGGACCTGGTGGTGGATCAGACTTAAATTTTGAGTTTAGTTCAGCCAATATAGACGAACTGAAAAACATCAGTAAAGAGTTGAAAGATGCCTTAGCGACGTACACTGGAGTATCAGACATAAACGACACATTTTCCGGCGGCAGTGATGAAATACAAATAGATGTAAAGCCACAGGCTGAAGCTCTAGGTGTGACATTGCAGCAGTTAGGGCAGCAAGTTCGTTTTGGTTTTTTTGGAGCGGAAGTACAGCGTATTCAACGAGATGATGAAGAAATAAAAGTCATGGTTCGCTATCCTGAAGAAGAACGTAATTCCGTAGGTTATTTGGAAAATATGCGGATCCGTTCATTGACCGGAGATGTTATTCCTTTTGAAGAAGTCGGTGAAATTTCGTTAGGGAGTGGGTTCGACTCAATTATTCGAGTTGATGGTTCCCGTTCTGTGAGTGTCACGGCCGCCGTTGATGCTAATAGTATTGACCCAGGTGAAATTACTGGTGAAGTGATTACTGAAATCATTCCTGATTTATTGGAGCGTTATCCTAATGTGGATTTTCAACTGCAAGGCAACTCCAAAGAACAACAACAAGTGGTTGTGTCGTTGGCTATTGGTATGTTGGGCGCAATGTTCGCAATATATGCATTGTTAGCGATTCCTCTGAAATCCTATTCTCAGCCTATTATTATTATGTCGGTGATCCCATTTGGCATTGTAGGTGCAATATTTGGGCACTTAATTTTAGGCAAAGTCGTCAGCGTACTGTCTATTTGTGGAATCATCGCATTATCAGGTGTTGTGGTGAATGACAGCTTGATTATGGTGGATTTTGTTAATAAGGCGAGAAAAGAAGGCTTCTCTCTTATGGAGTCTGCTATACAAGCAGGGACTCAACGATTTAGAGCTATTATATTAACATCACTTACTACATTTATGGGGTTACTGCCCATAGTGTTAGAGAAAAGTTTACAAGCTCAAATAGTCATTCCAATGGCGATATCGCTAGCCTTTGGCATTCTATTTGCGACAGTTATAACCTTATTGCTTGTTCCTTGTTTGTATTTAATCCTTGATGATTTTAAGCGAGGAATGAGAAAACTATTTGGGATAACGGCTAAGCCCTTAAATAATAAACAGTCAGCCTAGAATAAGCATTTAAATAAAAGGTTGTTTTTATACCAATCAACATATACTGTTTATTTGTACAGTGTATGTTGAGGTTGTCTAATGAGTTTAAAATCTGTTGATCAGCTTATTGATAAATTTGGTGTATCTGCGTTTGCTTCTGATACGCCATTTTTAAAACGCAAAATGCTGACATCGTCCAATGCATGTGATGTGGGCATGCCATTTTGTTTCTATCAAAAGTTATCTGTTTTGAAGTACAACCAAACGGTGTGGTGTTTTACCGCCTATTTACCCAGTAAAAATAAACGCTTAGCTCTATTTTTAGCTGACGATAGTAATCATATTATTGAACAGGTTTATTTTCCGCGAGACAGAAAAGGCGTTATGTCGTGTCAGAAAATTCAGAAATTATTACAGCGTTCACTATTTTCTGCTAATAGTGATTCATACGTACTTGCGGCTTAATGAAAATATAAATTTACCCGTCAGTGTTGCTAACGGGTAAATTCATTGTATTTTTTATCAGTATTAAAGTACTGATACCAATGCTTTTGCTAAAGGCTCAACATTGTTTTTGTTGATACCAGCAATATTGACTCGGCTTGAATCTACAAAGTAAACACTGAATTTCTCACGTACTTCACGGACTTTTTCTGGTTCGATACACAAGTAAGAGAACATACCTTTTTGCTGTTCGACAAAACTAAAGTCTTTGCTTGAGCCTTGTTTGTGTAAATTAGTAACCAGCAACTGTCTTAGTGTTTTCATGCGATCGCGCATCTCGTTTACTTCGTCTTGCCACTGAGCTGTTAATGTTTCATCACTCAATATTATATTAACTAATTGACCGCCGTAACTGGGTGGCATTGAGTATATAGCGCGGGCAACGGACTGAATTTGAGATTGAACAATTTTTCTAGTTGCTGAATCAGCGCATACTACAGCAGCCAAACCAACACGTTCGCGATATAGACCAAAGTTTTTACTGCATGATGCTGCGATAATCACTTCTGGTAGATTATCTACAAGTAAGCGAAGGCCGTAGGCATCTTCTTCTAAACTATCTCCAAACCCTAAATAAGCTAAGTCTACAAAGGGAATGAAACCTGTTTGCTGGGCAACTTCAAGGACACTTTGCCATTGTTCTTTGGTTAAGTCAGCACCCGTTGGGTTATGGCAGCAACCGTGTAATAGAACAATATCGCCTTTCTTAACTTGCTTTAAGGCATCGATCATTTCATCAAATTTAATTGATGCCGAGGCTTTATCAAAATAAGGGTATTTGGCAAGCTCAAGTCCAGCATCACCAATAAGTGGAATGTGGTTTGCCCATGTAGGATCACTCACCCAAACTTTGGCATCTGGCGTCGCGCGTTTGACAAGCTCTGCAAGTACACGCAATGCACCACAGCCACCTGGAGACTGAACTGCAGCAACACGATCGGCTAATACCGCTGTGTTTCCTTTGCCTAAAATTAAACTCAGCATATTGTCTATGTAACCTTGTACACCTTGAGGCGTAATGTAGGTTTTTGACGTTTCTTGCTCTAAAAGCTTTGTTTGTGCAGCGGCAACTGCCGCCATAATTGGCGTATTACCGTTTTCGTCTTTATAAACACCAACACCTAAATCAATTTTATTAGGATTGGTATCTTCGCGATAAGCAGCTGATAAACCAAGGATTGGATCTGGCGCAAGAGCAGGTAATACGGTAAACACGATATAGTTTCCTTTAGAATTTATTCACTAAAAAAGCGTCAGTATTATGCCATTTTTAGTTTAAAATACGAGGAAACTTTCATAATTTATTCGAGTTTACTTTTGTAGCTTGAACTCGAAGCTACTTGCGGTGGTTTTATTTGATTCAGCATCAAAATTACGCTCTAGCCATGAGACTTTTCGGTCTTTTGATACTAGCAATAATGTTGAAGTACGAGTGCCGTATTCAGGGGTAACAATAAAGGCTGAAGAGATTTTCTTTTCCCACTCGTAAGGTACGCCTGTTTTAGGTAACTTGTCGTCATCGGCTTTCACATCATCCCGTAAAATTGTAAACAGGTCTTCATGTTCAATATTGCTTTGAGTTTGACAATACCTTGATAGCGCTTCCATACCCTTAGTGGTTTTTGGCCAAGGTGAATTTAATGCGGCGTTAGATAAACCGTATACACCTTGCTCAAGTTGGCTGTGGGTGTTTTCAAAGTTGTTATACACTTTTAAGTTATCGACATCGCCATGTAGCAAGTTATAGCCGTTATAGTCTTCTCGGCTTGATTGTAGAGTGTGATCTGAAATTCCATTTTCTTCGATCAATGCATTTAGCACCAGCTCACCACGGCTTTTTGCATTGCTTTTTATTCGCTTAGGATCGCGAATATTAGTTAATGCGCCGAATTTACCTGTTTTGGTGATGCCCATCCATGTTCCACCTGCTTGTAGGTCTTTACCTGCAAGAATGCCATTTTTACCTTCCCACCAGTGACTATCTTGAGTGGGCCGAGCGTGGAACTCATCCCTGTTTGCGGCAATGATGAGTGGATAATCAGAATGTTGTTTTACAGCAATAAAAAGAATACACATATAAACCCTGCGTTATGACATCGTGTATTAGTCAATAAGATAAAGACCTGCGAAATTCAAAAAACTTTTTCAATTTATGCAAGAAGGTAATAATTGAAGACGGTATAATATCATATGATAGTGTTACTACTGTGATAAATAAAGAGGTTAAGTGGTGTCTGGTAAAGGTTTTACAACTCAATGTGTTCATTCTGATGGCAATGTTAATCAACCTGCTCATGGCGCAGCTCATGAAGCTATTTCTTCGTCTGTTTTGTTTAATTATGACAGTGCGCAAGATTTAGTCGACGTTTTTCAAGGGAAGAAAGTAGGGCATGTGTATTCTCGTTCGTCTTCAGGATCGGTTTCGGCATTACAGAATATTCTCAATGAAATGGAGCAGGGGGTAGGTGCAGTCTGTTTTTCCACGGGAATGGCAGCCATTAGCTCAACATTACTTGCCTTGTTTAGGCAAGGTGATCACTTAATCGTGAGTCGCTATTTGTTTGGGAATACTCGCAGTTTTTTTAATACATTAATTCGCATTGGTATCGATATTACCCTCGTTGATATTACTGATGCGTCAAAAGTTGCTGAAGCGTTAAAACCCAATACCTTAGGTGTATTTACAGAAACACTTGCCAATCCTGTAACACAAGTAGCTGACATGAAAGGGCTATCATCTTTTTGTCGTGAACACGACTTGTTGTTTATGGTTGATAGCACAATGACACCTCGTACTATGTTTAATGCCAATGACTTTGGTGTTTCATTGCTGTTTAGTTCATTAACCAAATATATTGGTGGTCACGGTAACGCTCTGGGTGGCGTTGTGGTTGACTGTGGCAATATGAACTGGGCTAAATTTCCTCATATTTTGCCTTTGTATCAAGGTGATGATGAAAAACAATGGGGCTTAACCCAAATTAAAAAATTAGGACTAAGGGATTTCGGAGCAACCTTATCTCCTCATGCAGCTCATATGTTTTCTGTGGGTTTAGAAACCTTGTCTATGCGCATGGAACGAAACTGTAAAAATGCTGCACAGTTAGCCGAATTTTTAGATAGCCATAGTGCAGTAAAAAAAGTGTATTACCCGGGTTTATTTAATCACCCACAACATGGCCGTGCGGCGGAGTATTTTTCGGACTTTGGGGCTTTATTGAGCTTTGATTTAGTGGAAGGCGTGAGTGAAATTGCGGTTTTAGATAAAATGAAATTAGCTTTGTGCGCGACTCATCTCGGTGATAACCGTACGTTGGCGTTACCTGTGGCATCGACCATATTTTTTGAAAATAGCAAAGAAGAACGAGTTGCAATGGGTATCACAGATTCTATGATAAGGGTGAGCGTCGGTATTGAAGATACTGATGATTTAATTTCTGATTTTAAACAAAGTTTAGATAGTTTTGTGAAATAGAAAATTAATTTATAACTTTTTTGAACTTATAGAAATAACCGCTGACTAACTTTATAACAGGAGTTATGGATGTGGTTTCCTTTCTCATGTGTTCTAAGTTGAGTGTACTTATTAACCCCGCAAATTTTGCGGGGTTTTTTTTATGGAGTAAACTCCATTGACTGCGCTTAGTAGTACGTGACTATAATGAGTTTAGTCAAAAAACGTATTATAAACTATGAATATTAAAATTGTTTTAATTGGTTTACCCACTGCATTATTCCTTCTAGTAGGTTGTTCCAACCCTACTTCTGAAATTAAAACTAAAACTGCCGTAGTTGAAAATGTACATTCTAAAGAGACTTCAGAGCCTGTTAAAAATATTCAAAAAGATGAGGATGCAGCGCCGCGACAATCATCAAAAGTCGATTCAGATAAAGGGTTTCCCCTTACTTTAAAACAGATTATGGCTGACCCAGATTGGTTGGGAAGACAGCCAGAAAAGCCTCGCTGGTCTGTTGTAGGTAACCAAATTGTATATAGTCGAAAGAAAGAAAGTTCCCCGTTAAAAATATTGCTTAAGAGCCATGTTAGTGAACCTGAAAACGTGTCTTCGATCAGTGATGAAGAAATGCACTTGTATGTATCAGATGCACAAGTCATATCAGCAGATAAAGCTTGGTTAGCGTGGACGTTTGGTGACAGTTTGTTTGTGAAATACAAAACCAATGAACCTGTTATTGTTCGCCAGGGTAGTCATTACTCTAATTTACTATGGACCACGACTAATAGTTTACTAGTACAAGTTGGCAGTAAAATTGTTTCAATTGATCCTGAAACAGGGAGTGAGACCGTTGTTTTGTCATGGTCATTTTTACCCGACTCTAGTCTTGTTTTACCTCCTGCTGATT
>CAYUZL010000162.1:0-2628 GCA_964449725.1 uncultured Alteromonas sp.
AGTACCAATAGGTACGGGTACGCTAAGATCTTCACCACCACGTCCTGTACAGTCGCTGCCCTGACCATTTTTACCCCGTTCTGCACGGTGGAAACGTTCAAATCGATAATCGATAAGCGTATTTAAATTTTCATCAGCAAGTAGATATACACTACCTCCGTCACCGCCGTCGCCGCCATCAGGACCGCCCTTAGGAATGTATTTTTCGCGTCTGAAGCCAACAGTGCCGTTACCACCGTCACCTGCTTCAACACGAATATCTGCTTCATCTACAAACTTCATCTTTTACTCGCTTAATCTCTTAGAACACGCTCTCAGAGTATAATGACTAATCGCTTAAAAATTAAGCTGCCTGGTAAAGTAACTAGTCATTACACTCTATGGATATTTTTTAGCTTCGTTTCTAAATTTTAGCATCCCATGCATACAAAGTTTAGGTGATAATTCAATAACGAAGACAAAAAACCCCGCCGAAGCGGGGTTTTGAAATTTAGCTACAGGAAGTAAACCTGTACCGTAATTAGTCAGCGATGATGCTAACAAATTTACGATTTTTAGGACCTTTTACTTCAAACTGTACTTTACCGTCGCTAAGCGCAAACAAAGTATGGTCTTTACCAATACCCATGTTGTCGCCTGCATGGAAACGAGTTCCACGTTGTCTAACGATAATGTTGCCAGCTAATACAGATTCTCCACCAAAGCGCTTTACGCCAAGACGTTTACTTTCTGAATCGCGACCGTTTTTAGTACTACCACCAGCCTTTTTATGTGCCATGTGTACGTGCTCCTATATTATGCGCTAATGCCAGTAATTTTCACTTCCGTGAACCACTGACGATGACCCATTTGTTTACGAGAATGCTTACGACGACGGAACTTGACGATTTTAATTTTCTCGCCACGTCCGTGCGTTACTACTTCAGCAGTAACTTTGCCACCAGCTACGTATGGTGTACCGATCTTAACGTCTTCACCATTGCTCACCATAAGGATGTTATCGAACTCAACAGCCTCACCAGGAGCAACTTCAATCTTTTCAAGACGAACGGTCTGACCTTCGGCCACACGGTGTTGTTTACCACCACTTTGGAAAACCGCGTACATATCTAACTCCGCTCTGCGTATCTTTACGCTCATTACAAAAACAGGGCGCGAATTGTACGTGAAACGCAAAGCGATAACAATAGGGTTTTACGAGAAAAATGGTTAAATATTACGCTGGGCCTTATTTTCTCTCATATTATCACTAAAAGATAGCCTCTTGGGTGGCGAAGTATTTGAATTAAGGTACAATCTTGCCACTTATTTTCATTGGTTTAGGTTATTCATTTGCATGATGCTACTTGCAGATATTAGGGCGCTCGCTGATAGCGACATGAAAGCGGTTAATGCACTTATCCAAGAGCAAGTTAGCTCTGATGTCGCACTAATCAATCAACTAGGCTTCTATATCATCAACAGTGGCGGCAAAAGAATTCGTCCACTTATCACGGTTTTAGCCGCAAAAGCAGCCGGCGCAAATTCAAATGAGCATCATACGCTTGCAGCAATTATTGAGTTTATTCACACGTCTACATTACTGCACGACGACGTGGTTGATGAATCCACTATGCGCAGAGGCCGGGAAACAGCAAATGCATTATTTGGAAATCAAGCCAGTGTTCTAGTGGGCGACTTTTTATATTCACGTTCATTCCAAATGATGGTTGACTTGAACAGCATGCGAGTGATGCAAGTACTTTCTGACGCAACCAATCGCATAGCCCAAGGTGAAGTGCAGCAGTTAATGAACTGTAACGACCCGAAAACCACAGAAGAGAGCTATTTCGATGTCATTTACGGTAAAACAGCCCGTTTGTTTGAGGCAGGCACAGAGCTAGCAGCAGCTTTAGCTTGTGACAATGAATCCATCATTACTGCGTTACAGCAATATGGTAAATATTTAGGTACTGCCTTCCAATTAGCCGACGACATTATGGATTACAGTGCAGATAGCGAAGACATGGGTAAAAATGTCGGTGATGACCTTGCCGAAGGTAAACCTACTTTGCCTCTTCTGTATGCAATGTGGCACACTGATGACATCAATAAAGCGCTTATTCATAGTGCCATTGAAGATGCTAATGGCAGCGAACACTTAGATACTATTCTGGCTGTGATGCGCGATACTGGCGCGCTTGAATATACTCAGCAAAAAGCCGATGAAGCCGCACAAAGTGCCATTGATGCCTTAGCGCCTCTCGCTGAATCTGAGTACAAATCTGCGTTAATCGCACTGGCAAATATAGCAGCTAATCGAACAAGTTAGTTCGATTAGTCGTGCTCCGCTACCTCTATTTCTTTCCACATGGTTTCAGCCTGTAACGTTAATTCGGCAAATTTTCGCATATCACCGTTACGCTGAGCAAACATAGCTTGCTCTTGCAACTTTGCATGCTGCTTTTTCTTTTTCACCAAAGGGTTAGACTTCAAAAAACCAAACATACCATGCCCTATTACTCATTATTTAGATTGGTTACGCGACTTCGTAGATTCGGATCAAATGAGATTATTTCGATTTACCATAAATTGATAGCGTATCAATACATACGAAAATAAAATAAAACTCCACATTCATAAAATCAT
>CAYUZL010000163.1:0-5493 GCA_964449725.1 uncultured Alteromonas sp.
ACGCATTTAAGTTACCGATTTGTGGTCCAGATACAATGGATTACGATGACTATATAAAACACATGCAACACGATAAAAAAGTACAAGCCGGCGCAATTCGCTTTATTATGCCACAAGGTATTGGTAAAGCCTGTGTCACCAGCGATGTACCCAATGAAGTATTAAAAACCGTGTTGAGTTAATGACGAGTATTATACGTGACAGCCAGTCTACAAGAGAGACTCAACTATTTAGTTAACTATTCATCCCAACTTATCTTTGTGGGTGGAGAAACGCTGTCATCACAAACAAAAGCACTAGAGGGCTTTCTTTTTCAACAAGGAGAAAGCACCGAAATAGCCTATATCGCTGCAGAGCCTGATACGGAAATTGGCGATATAAGGCAGCAATTGTGTCATCAGCTTCTAGGTGAAACATCCCATTTTTACCATCGCCCTTTAAATGAATGCTTAGCTTCGCTAAATAGTTTTGAAGGGCCGGTAATGATAGCCATCACACGAGCAGAGCGATTGCCTAAGCAATTATTGCAAGAGTTATGGGAACTTGTCCTACAATCTCGCTTTGCCGGGAATAAACAACACTTGAATGTTATTTTGTTCGGTGACAAGCAGTGGGCTAAAAAAGCAAAAGGAAAGCTTCCCGAGAATAGCTCCGGCTCTCCTTTACTACTGAGTACTCAACAAGCGTCATTGTATCAGGCGGATCATGATCCTATGGTTCAGGTTACAGAAGATGAAACATACGACCCATTCATGTCAGCCGCCCCCCGCCAAGAACAGCAAATTGAACAACGTCCACTACTATCAATGGGCGCCTTTTGGGCTGCGGCTACCTTACTTTTGTTATGTATTTTTATTGGTGTCGCGGTATGGCAAAAAGGCGACAAGCTTTCGGCATTGTTTGCTCCTTTAAATGAGCAATCCTCAGATATTGCGAGTACTATTCCAAACACAACAAAAGAGACTGTCAGCCAATGGGAGACTCAAGTAAGCATAACTTCAAACAGCAACGAACCTGATTCCATCACAAATACTGCAGAAGCAATTAGGCCACTGTCTTCCTCAATTAATATCGCTAAAACCGAGATTGAGCAAGCCTCTACTTCAGTGAAGATAGAGCCAGATACTACCGCTAAAAATAGCTCTCAACCTTTATTAACGAATGAACAATCGCCAGTAAATAGTTCAAACCAAGATAAAAAATTATACCCTTCAGGGCATTTTGTCATTCAATTTGCTGGCTTTAAAAATAAAGATGCGCTTAATACGTTTCGCCGTGAAAACAAACTTGACGACATTTCCCTTGTTTACACTACAAAACGATATGGCGGCAATTGGTACGTACTCACCCATTCCATTTTATTTGATTCAACACTTAAAGCTCGCGAAGCTATCAGTACTCTGCCAGATTTTGCAAATAAGAATAGCGTATTCGTAAAATCTACCGACGATATCATCAAAGAGTTGAGACTCGCTGATGCAACAGATACACTCTCCACTGCAAATTAATACGCGCAGCGCTATCATTGAATAATAAAAAACATCGGGCATTTTTAAAGTGGGCTGGAGGAAAGTACAGCCTTGTCGAAACTATCAACAAAAACTTACCCAACGCAGGTCAGCTTGTTGAGCCATTCGTGGGCGCCGGTTCAGTATTTCTGAACACCGATTTCGACAGTTATGTTCTAAATGATATCAACCCAGATTTGATTTCTCTTTATCAAATACTTAAAGACCAACCGCAAGCCTTGATTAATGCAACAAAATCTCTTTTTTGCTCGTCGAATAATCAAGAAAACCAATATTATTTGTTAAGAGAAGAATTTAATACGACTCAAGACCCTTGGACTAGAGCTGTTCTCTTTCTCTATTTAAATCGCCATGGTTATAACGGGCTGTGTAGATATAGCTCAAAAGGACGTTTTAATGTGCCATTTGGGCGTTACAAACGCCCCTATTTCCCTGAAGAAGAAATGTGGTATTTTTCAGAAAAATCAAAGTCTGCGACCTTTACCTGTTTACCTTTTGAAGACATTTTCAAACAGGCAAGAAAAGGTCAAGTGATCTATTGTGATCCCCCCTATTTCCCTCTAAGTCAATCCGCTTCCTTTACATCATATGCTAAAGCTGGGTTTAACTTCGAGTCACAATCCAAACTTGCCAACCTCGCAAAAAAAACGGCGTCAGAAACAGGTGTACCTGTATTACTTTCAAACCATGACACGCCAGATGTTAGAAAGCTCTACACGGGAGCGAAATTTAAAAGTTTCGAAGTCAAAAGAACGATTAGTAGAAATGGTGCTAAACGCACACGGGTAAAGGAAGTGTTAGCGCTTTTCTCGCCTATTGACCTAAACGAAAAAGTAATTCGACCAAGTCCAAATAATGAAAGTCAGAGGACAAAGACTGCCCTGTAATCCACGAAGTCCAATTTACTTGGGTAGGTTCATCTATAGTACTTACAACAAAAAACACGCTCACGATTAACAATCCAATAAAGAAAAATGACATTAAACGTCTTTTGCTGTTTGGATTGATTATATTGTTCTGTTCTTTCCTAAACATAAATTTTCCTTATAAAGTAAGCCTTTTTTCGATTATAAATCACAATTCGCCATCTGTGTAGTACATTTTTTGTTCTCACTCTTTTTTCGTACCTTACTTTTCGTTACACTCCGCGTTTTATAAAATCCTTTAAGGCTTTTTATGTCATTTTTAATAGCACCGTCTATATTATCAGCCGATTTTGCACGTCTTGGTGAGGATGTTGCTTCGGTATTATGCGCTGGTGCTGACATAGTCCATTTTGACGTGATGGACAATCACTATGTTCCCAATTTGACGTTCGGTCCCATGATTTGTTCTGCCTTACGAAATTATGGTATCGATGCCCCTATAGACGTACATTTGATGGTAGAACCTGTAGACGACCTCATCCATTCATTTGCCGATGCTGGCGCGACCTATATTAGCTTCCATCCAGAAGCCACAAAGCATCTTGATAGGAGTATTCAACTCATTATTGATAAAGGTTGTAAACCGGGCCTCGCATTGAATCCAGGTACTCCGCTCAGTGTTTTAGATCATGTCATTCACAAGCTCGATTTTGTATTAATCATGTCTGTTAATCCGGGCTTTGGCGGTCAAAAGTTTATTCCACAAATGCTCCACAAAATTCGTGAATTAAAACAGTACGCAGCCGAGAGACAAGCGAATATTGCAATAGAGGTTGACGGAGGCATAAAAGCAGATAATATCCGCGACGCAGCAGACGCTGGCGCATCCATGTTTGTTGCTGGCTCTGCTATATTCAATGCTGACAATTACACTACCGCTATCTCAGATCTCCGCAGTGCCCTGAGTAAGGCTAAGGACTAAAAATGCAAAAACCAATCGTACTCAGTGGCTGCCAGCCTTCAGGTCAACTTACTCTTGGAAATTATATGGGGGCCTTAAAACAGTGGGTTTCTATGCAGGATACTCATGACTGTCTATATATGCTTGTTGATCTGCACGCGATTACCGTAAGACAAGACCCCAACGCGTTACGAGAAGCTTGTTTAGATGGTCTAGCCCTTTACATGGCCTGTGGTATCGATCCTGCAAAAAGCACATTATTTTTACAGTCTCATGTACCGGAGCACGCGCAATTAGGTTGGGTACTCAATTGCTACGCGCAAATGGGTGAGCTAAACAGAATGACTCAATTTAAAGATAAGTCGGCTAAAAACGAAAACAATATTAATGTCGGCTTATACAGTTACCCTGTACTTCAAGCCGCAGATATTCTGCTGTATCAAGCTAATCAAGTACCTGTAGGTGAAGATCAAAAACAGCACCTAGAATTAACCCGTGATATCGCGACTCGATTTAACAATTTATATGGCGACGTACTCACAATGCCAGAACCTTTTATTCCTAAGCAAGGCGCGCGTATAATGAGCCTGCAGGAACCCGATAAAAAAATGTCCAAGTCGGATACCAATCCGAATAATTTTATCGGTTTATTAGAAGATCCTAAAAAAATCACAAAAAAAATAAAACGTGCTGTAACCGATTCCGATGAGCAAGCTCGCATTTACTATGACGAAAAAGAAAAACAAGGCGTATCTAATTTGTTGTCTTTACTGTCTTTAACAACTGGAAAATCAGTGGATGCGTTAGTGCCCGAGTATGAAGATAAAATGTACGGTCATTTAAAAGGCGACGTTGCTGATTCCGTTGTCGCCTTACTTGAACCAATTCAAAAGAAATTCAATGAATTACGTTCAGATCACCAGTACTTAGCCGATACAATGAAAGTGGGTGCTGAAAAGGCAAGTTTACGAGCAAGTCAAACGCTTGCTTCTGTATATGAATCAATAGGATTTATTCCTAGATAACAACAAGACTAGCGAAACTATACGTGTTATTACTGATTGATAATATTGATTCGTTTACTCATAACCTTGCGCGCTACTTCGTGGAGTTAGGTGAAACAGTTGAAGTGGTAAGTAACAACGGGATATCAGTAGACGATATCCGCGCTTTGTCACCATCTAAATTAGTATTCAGTCCTGGTCCATGTACTCCCAATGAAGCAGGCATTACCTTGTCTGCAATTAAAGCATTTTCTGGGCAAATTCCTCTATTAGGCGTTTGCCTAGGACACCAAGCAATTGGGCAAGTTTTTGGCGCCAAAGTTGCTCATGCCGCAGAAATAAGGCATGGTAAAACAAGTCAGTTACAACACAATGGTAATGGCCTCTTCGAAGGCCTTCCAGTTCAATATAGTGTTACCCGTTATCATTCACTTATATTGGAAGAAAAAAGCTTTCCGGCATGCTTACAACGTGATGCTTGGTGCATTTCTGCGGAAGGGAAACGAGAAATAATGGGTATATCTCATCGTACTCACCCCACATGGGGAGTGCAGTTTCATCCGGAGTCATTGTTAACCGAGTATGGGTATGACGTATTACGCCAGTTTTTAAAAAAATCGACAATGGCAGTAACATAAAGCCATGTTCTGAAGGAATAATAGCTAAAGTATGAATCAGCACGCTAACAACAAACCACCGTTACAAGAAAGATTTGATGCACTGCTCATTTCTACCGACTTTGCTAATCAACTTATTGGTAAACTGGGTCTTGGGGAAGTTACGTATGAGGAATCAGAGCAAGGAGATGCTCGCAGACGACTCTTACATGTGGAAAAAGTAGCTGCTGAGCAAAATGCACTATTAGCAGAGGCACAAGCGAAAAAAGTCAAACTAGTTAGTGATGAGCTCAATAAAAGGGTCGTCGAATCCCTCATTCCTCAATTTTCAAGTAGTCACGACGTAGCTGTTAATATTCTGGGTTTAAGTGAAGATATTCCCCATTTACTCGATACGCTTTCAACACGGGCGTGTTCAGTTTCTCAATTAGAACCAATAATTGCGTGTTTACCTTGGCTTCACGACGCGATATTAAA
Source organism: uncultured Alteromonas sp. (assembly GCA_964449725.1). GTDB lineage: Bacteria > Pseudomonadota > Gammaproteobacteria > Enterobacterales > Alteromonadaceae > Alteromonas_F. Next base: position 5,455 of record CAYUZL010000163.1, read on the forward strand.
AGACATAAATTCACCTCAAAATAGACGCATAGATGGAAG
>CAYUZL010000164.1:0-4765 GCA_964449725.1 uncultured Alteromonas sp.
CCATATCATCAGGTAGCGAGTTGTAAGATGCTGAGGCGATTTCGGACATGGTTTTTTCTAGGCCCGGAGCACCTTTAACAATAAATTTATTGTCATGCCATTCAAGGTCGTCTTCAGCAACTTCTAATAAATGAGCTGCAATCTTTTTGGCTTTATCTCTAATCAATCGAGACGCTTTGGCTACCGCAGCACCTGCAACAGGCGTTGAACGAGACCCATAAGTACCTAAACCATAGGGCGCAGTGTCAGTATCACCTTCTTCAATGGTAATGAGATCAGAATGAATACCTAACTCTGAAGCAATAATTTGCGCATAGGTTGTCGTGTGGCCTTGCCCTTGGGTGATGGTTCCCATACGGGCAATTATACTGCCGTCGGGATGGACACGGATCTCGGCGCTATCAAACATGCCTACGCCAAGAATGTCGCAATTTCTTGTAGGACCTGCACCAACCACTTCAGTAAAGGTACAAAGCCCAATTCCCATCAGCTCGCCTTTTGCTCGCTTTTCCTTTTGTTCTAACAGTAACGCTGGATAATCAACTGCGTCCATAACCTTGCGAAGGGCAGTATGATAATCGCCACTATCGAGCTGCCATCCTAATGGCGTGTCGTAAGGAAATTGTTCCGGCTTCACGAAATTACGCATTCGAATTTCAGCAAGGGACACGCCAATTTTACGGGCCAATAAATCGATTGTACGTTCAATGACATAAACCGCTTCAGTTACGCGGAAAGAACAACGATAAGCAACACCACCAGGAGATTTATTGGTATATACACCAACAACGTTTAAGTAAGCTTGTGGAATATCATACGACCCAGTACAAATACTCATAAACCCAGCAGGCCACTTTGTTGGCTGAGCTTGGGAGTTAAATGCGCCGTGATCACCCAACACATTAACACGTAACGCTTTAATAACTCCGTTTTCATCAGCGGCAAGCTCGCCGGTCATAAAGTAGTCTCGAGCCCATGCGGTTGTAGATAAATGATCAGTCCTATTTTCAACAAATTTAACCGGAACACCTAAAACGATAGAGGCAACAATAGACAAGACATATCCAGGATAAATCCCCACTTTATTTCCAAAACCACCGCCAATATCTGGGGAAATAACACGAACTTTACTCTCAGGAATACCTGACAGTGAAGACACTATGGTACGTACCACATGAGGTGCTTGGGATGTCACATACAAAGTCAGTGTTTCTTTGACTGGATCAAAAGAAGCGACACTACCACAGGTTTCTAATGGCGAAGGATGCACTCGCGGGTAATACATGTCTTCTTTAACCACCACAGGAGCCCGCGAAAAAATATCATCGGTGTCGTCTTTATCTCCCACTTCCCATTCAAAAATCTTATTGGGATGGTTGTCATTAGACGAATCCACCAAGTCATCTCTTACAATTGGCGCATCGTCATTTAAACAATCATATGGGTCAACCATTGGAGGAAGAATTTCATATTCAACTTCAACAAGCTCTAGCGCATCGGCTGCAATGTACCTGTCGTCGGCAATCACCGCGGCTACTTCCTGATATTGAAAATGTACTTTTTTATCGGCCAGTACCGCTTGCATGTCGCCCGCAAGTGTTGGCATCCAGTGTAAATTCAATGGCTTTAAATCGTCTGCCGTTAAAACAGCTTGTACACCAGGGAGTGCAAGGGCTTTTTCCTTATTAATCGAGACAATATTGGCATGGGCATAAGGGCTACGCACCATATCAATAAATAGCATGCCAGGAAGTTTTACGTCATCGACGTATTGCCCTTGGCCTCGCACAAACTTTGGATCTTCTTTGCGCTTTCTTGAACAACCTATGCCTTGAACATTCTGTGTTGCACTTTTTGCTTCTGGCTCTGCTGTAGATTCTGGGTTCTCTGTTACAACTGCGGTATTATCAGTATTTGTATTCATTGGTAACCTCTTATTTTATTCTGCGGCGGCAAGATTCTTTAAATTCTCGCTTGCGGTCATCACGGCTTTAATGATGTTTTGATAACCGGTACAACGACAAAGATTTCCAGATAACCCCCAACGGATCTCTTCCTCTGTCGGAGAAGGATTTTCTTGAAGAAAACGGTAGGCACGCATCATCATTCCGGTAGTACAAAAACCGCATTGCAAACCATGCTCTTTAATAAAAGCAGCTTGCACAGCATGAAGCCCTTTGGTGTCGGCTAATCCTTCTACGGTGATCACTTTTTTGCCTGCGGCTTGAACCGCTAAAACAGTGCAGGATTTAACTGATTGTCCGTCGATATCCACAGTACAAACACCACAATGTGTGGTGTCACAGCCTATATGAGTGCCAGTAAGATTTAATTTTTCCCGCAATGCGTGAACCAGTAAAGTACGATCTTCAACTTCAACATTTGTTTCTTTACCATTGAGATTAAAACTGATTTTATTGTTCGACATTATTCACCTCCATCATTCTGAGTAGCGTTATGCAACCGCATCACTGAGTGCGCGTTTTAGCATCTCACCGGCCATTTTTATTTTATATTCACTGTTTCCCCGCTGGTCTTCAGCAGGCTCACAGTCTTCCATAGCCAAATGTATAGCGGCATTAATACTGTCGTCAGATAATGGCTGGGAATTAAGTAACCATTCAGCACGTTCTGCGCGAAAGGATTTTGGTCCAAGGTTAGTTAACGCTATGCGAACATCACTACACACATTTCCTTCAAGTTTTAAGGTCAGTGCACAAGCAGCAGTGGCAAAATCACCTGTTTTGCGTTTTAGTTTTCGAAAACCATAACGCTTATTGGCCGAGGTACGAGGCACAATAATTTTTGAGAGCAACTCGCCTGATTGCAATGCGGTTTCATAGGTGCCAATAAAGAACTGTTCCGCCTTCAGCATACGGGTCCCAGATGCAGAAGATAATTCAAACGTGGCATCCAGCGCTAACATGATCGAGGGCTGATCATTAGCAGGGTCGCCATGAGCAATATCTCCGCCAATTGTGCCTTTATTTCTAACCTGTGGGTCCGCAATTAATCTAACTGCTTTATCCATTAGAGGACACAAAGTAGTCATATTGGGATATCGCAATAAATCATTTTCAGATGTCATTGCGCCAATAATTAAAGACTCATCAGTAACTTCAATGCCTTTCAACCCTTCCACATTACCTAAATCAATTAAATGCGCAGGTTCAGCAAATCGAAATTTCATCATAGGCAATAAACTATGCCCACCGGCTAATAATTTTGCGTCTGACCCGTACTCGCCCATCAGAGAAAATACGTCTTGCAAGGTTGTTGGTGCGTGGTATTTAAAATTGGGAGCTATCATTGTGACCCTCGAAATACTCTAAATTATTTGTATTCTTCGCGTTTTTTCACTTGCAAAAGTATTCGCGCAACACGATTAACAATCACGGAAAATTAAACACATAAAATTAACAACTGATCAAAAATTTAACAGTTTTAAACTAACACCCTTGTAAACACCCATTCAAACTCTAATTCACCAACCGACCTCTGCATGACGCAAATAGACCCGATTAATACTTAAACACTTATTTCAAATAACCGAGTTTTAATGGATCAACAAAAAATGACGACAGAAAGGATCCTTTGTATAGCCAAGGAAAAAGCAAGAAATTTAATAATTGAATCAGAAAGGCAGCTCTGCATGTTTAATGCAGAACCGATAAAAAAAGTTATTAAATGAAGTAAATAAGAATATAAAACAAAGTGTTATACAAAGCTGTAATCATATAAAGCATCGCCTTTATCGCCATGAACTTGAGCATTGAACGACACAATAATTCGATCTTTTTCACCGATATAGGGCAACGCTGTATGTTTTAGGTGAGAAGGAAATATACACAATACGCCAGCCTCAGGTTTAGAGTCGAAACTCGTTGATTGTAAATAATGGTTACCTGAATCCATGTAACCACCACCAATCAAATCCATATGATGACCATAAAAACGCGTCACACCATTTTTTTCACCTAGCTCTTTGTTGGCGATGCGTTTTTCTTCTTCATCTACTTGAACATAATAAACACCAGACCAACTGCAGTTACCATGATTGTGAGTCTCGTGAAATCCGTGACCATTTTGTATTTGAAACCAAGCGCCAACCACATTCATATTCATTTTTTTCGATGCGCTATGTTTCCACATATCACCATTCATTGTGCTTGCTATTTCAAACATTGAATTCGAAATAAAGGCGAATAGTTGATTCAGCGCTTCATTATTGTAGCGCACTAGTAAATCGTCTTGACTGGAGTAAACGGGCGCATCAGGAATATTGTCTGCCCGCTTCTGATCGTAAAACAACTTAATTAATTTAGGGTTAATTAATTCATGCTTATCAAATTTCTTCCGCAAAATTGGCGTTGGCCAAAGCATATGAATATGTTCATTATCTTGTTTCATATTACTCTCCTTGAATCATTGGATTACGCCCTAGTTTTCCTCATCAAAATTCGGGCAAACCCAATTTGTCAGAACTTGAATATGGGAACTAGGAAGCTTGGATAACTTTTTGCCATCAAGTTCTAAAAACCAATGTTCATTGTGTTGGTAAGGCGCTTTATTAATAACCAGTTCTTCATCAAACCCAAACCAACCAAATGCTTGGCCTACAGTAATGGATGAGTGTGTAAGCTCAGTAATCGTTGCACTAGGAAAATCAGCAGAAGAACTTGAGCTTCGAGAACTGTTTTCAGTAACTGTTTTATTGATTTCGCATCGTCGATAAATTGCCGAAGCGTCCTCATTAATAATAAGA
>CAYUZL010000165.1:0-4442 GCA_964449725.1 uncultured Alteromonas sp.
CCCAGAACATTTTCGTGTTTACGGGCGACATCTTGCAGTTTGGGTTCAGCTTGAACCTCGGCATAGTCACAATCGCGTCATTTTATATTTTCGATATAGTTTTCAAAATACAACATTATCGTGTCTAAAGATTTGCACTTAGGGCAACGAGCCCCTGCAATAAAACGTTTGCGCTGACGCTTACTCATAAATTTTACTCATTACTTTTTACCGATTATACGGCGAATTTGAATATACTAGGGTATTATACCCATGAAACGGTTTGGGTGATCACAGGTTTTTGGTACACTCTGTTGGCCTTAACTATTCTAGCGACCCAAACCGAACACCATGATCCAACTTCAATCTCTTTCGCTTAGACGCGGCACCAAACATTTATTAAAAGATGCAAATGCAACTATTTACCCAGGTCACCGAGTCGGACTAATTGGTCGCAATGGCTGCGGTAAGTCCAGTTTATTTGCGCTTTTACGCAAAGAACTAGATATAGATGAAGGTGATCTGCAACTTCCCACACAATGGAAAGTGGTCAGTGTTGCACAAGAAACTCCCGCATCCAGTCGTTCGGCTATTGATTACGTTATTGATGGCGATACCCATTTGCGCCAGTTACAAAAAGAATTAGCCTTAGCAGAAAGCAAAGATGATGGCGTTAAGATAGGCGCTCTACATGCAAAATTAGCCGAATCTGGCGCCTATGATATAGAGCCAAGAGCCGCCACAATCTTATCGGGTTTAGGGTTTTCTCAGTCTCAGCTTCGCGCACCTGTGTCGGATTTTTCAGGTGGATGGCGAATGCGATTGAATTTGGCACAGGCACTGCTTTGCCCTAGCGATTTATTATTGCTCGACGAACCCACTAACCATTTAGATCTCGATGCCGTTATATGGCTAGAAAAATGGTTGCAACAATATACCGGTACACTACTTTTAATATCACATGACAAAGCGTTTATAGACCAAACCGTCAATCAAATATTAAGTGTTGAACAGCAAACATTGGTGACCTATACAGGAAACTATTCAAGCTTCGAAACCCAACGGGCGGAACGCGCGCGGTTGCAAAATATTGAATTTGGCAAGCAACAACAAAAAGTCGCTCATTTACAATCCTTTATTACTCGCTTTAAAGCGAAAGCGAGTAAAGCCAAACAAGCCCAAAGTCGAATTAAACAACTAGAAAAAATGGAAACGCTGATGCCTGCCCATCAGGATTCTCAATTCCATTTCTCTTTCTTAGAGTCAGTGTCTTTGCCTAGTCCCTTAGTCAGTATGGAGCATATTGAACTCGGTTATGGTGATAAAACCGTGTTGGAACACGTTAAGTTGAACCTAGTACCGGGATCACGCATAGGGTTATTGGGCAGAAATGGGCAAGGAAAATCGACATTAATAAAATTACTCGCATCTGAGTTAACGCCCATGCAAGGCGATTTCAACCTGTATAAAGGTTGTCAGATTGGGTATTTCGCTCAGCACCAGCTAGAAACTCTAGACCCAGAATCCAGCGCCCTTGAACACTTACAACGTCTAGACAAAAAAGCGTCTGAACAAACTTTACGGGACTTTTTGGGTGGTTTTAACTTTAATGGCGATAACGCGCTTGCTCCTGTGGCACCAATGTCCGGTGGTGAAAAAGCTCGCTTAGTACTCGCCATTTTGGTGTATCAAAAGCCAAACTTATTGTTGTTGGATGAACCCACTAACCACCTAGATTTAGACATGCGCCACGCCCTCACCCTTGCCCTTCAAAACTTTGAAGGCGCTATGGTTTTAGTTTCCCATGATCGTTTTTTACTTGGTGCCGTGTGCGAAGATTTTTACCTCGTTGACAACAAAAAAGTACAGCCCTTTAGCGGCGACTTAGACGATTATAAACAATGGATTTTATCCGCTAACACACAAGATGTTGACGAAAACACTCCAGCCAATACCAATGCACCATCTTCTGTGGAAAAAACCGATAGAAAAACAGAGAAACGCTTACAAGCTGAACTGCGCAAGAAGTTACAGCCCTTTAAAAACGCACTCAAAAAAGCAGAAACAAGTATGGCTGCTTTGTCAGCAGACATGGAATTAGTAGAAGCCCAGCTTGCCGAAAGTGATGTGTATGAAAAAGAAAACAAAGAGACGTTAACAAAGCTACTAAAACAACAAGCGGATCTTAGCAGTCGCTTGCAGGAAGCGGAAATGGCTTGGTTAGACGCACAAGAAGCCCTAGATTCACTAGAATCTGAAGTAATATAACATGTGTAGCGACACGTTTTGGTCTTTTAGCCTTCAGGTTTATTCCCAACCTCAGGTATCTGAGCATTGTTTATATCTTCAAGATAATCACGAATGTAACGTGAACCTGTTGTTATTCTGCTGCTGGTTACATAACTTAAAACAGTCTTTAAGTGTTCAGGCGTTAACGGCTATCGCAAATGAAATAAAAAATCACGACCTAAAAATAAAGGTCCACAGAGCCAAAAGAATTCAGAATAAGCATTCTTCTATATACGAAACACTTAAAGAAGAAGAGCTTGTGATGGAAAAAGAACAACAGTCTCTTATCTTAAACGCCTATCATCAAGGCTGCCAAGAAGCAGACGACAAGAGTCACCCCATTACTAGCTTTATTGATTACTACTCTTTGTCTCAACATACGGTAAACAACGCCATTTCACCAATACGTTCAGCGATTAACTAATGATGCAAAAAAACACTATGGGTCGAGTCACTGCAAGCAGTTTTCAAGCTCCGAAATGGGCTAAAAACCGGCATGTACAAACCATATTCCCTCGCTTTTTTCAAAAACGAAAAGCATTGTCAATAAAATGGGAAAAGCTCTCTCTACCAGATGGTGATTTTACTGACTTAGCCTGGGGACCCATTCCAACTGAATCGAAAGGTTTGATTGTTCTGTTTCATGGCCTAGAAGGCTGCGTGCGTTCACACTATGCCAATGATTTAATGGCTAGCTTGACTGAAAACGGTTGGCAAACCGTGATGATGCACTTTCGAGGCTGCTCAGGAAAGCCAAACGCGACGACACGAGCCTATCATTCAGGCGATACAGCCGATGCCCTGCATTTTTTAGCAAAGCTACAACAAGACTATCCAACTACGCCTAAATGCGCAGTGGGTGTTTCCTTAGGTGGCAACATGCTATTGAAGCTACTAGGTGAAACACCTTATGAGCACGGGCTAAAAGCCGCCATCGCCATATCGTCACCGTTAAAATTAGACGAATGTTCAATGACCATGAATCAGGGATTTTCCAAGGTTTATCAAAAGCACTTATTAAAGAATATGAAGCGTAACCTGAAGAAAAAAATGGCCATACTGGATTACTCTAGCGCCATTACGCTTGGGGTAAACGAAGTAGACTCCATTACCAATTTCAAAGCCTTTGATGACGCTGTAACCGCACCACTACACGGTTTTGATAGCGCTGATGATTACTATCAAAAATGCAGCGGTTTTCAGTTTCTCAAAGCCATTCAGTGTCCAACGTTAATATTACACGCGAAAGACGACCCCTTTATGAACGAAAAGGTGATCCCAAAAGACGAGGATTTATCTAATTATGTGAGCGTAGAGCTAAGCGAAAATGGGGGTCATGTGGGTTTTTTACAAGGTACGCCTTGGCGCCCATCTATATGGCTACATCAACGCGTTGCACAATTTTTCACTCAACAGGTCATTAAAGAATGATTATTCCCATAACAGATATTGCGCCAGAGACCTTGAATAACATAGTCGAGAGCTTTGTATTAAGAGAAGGTACAGACTATGGAGATTATGATCACGACTTAAAGCAAAAAGTGGAATCTGTCATCGCACAACTAAAAAATGGAGATGCCGTACTTTTGTATTCTGAAGAGTATGAAAGTGTAGATATACGCCCTGCTTAACGACTGTCAGGGCGCACTAGTATTATTTGCGCCAAGTGTTAATAATACTGAATAATAGACTCCCAAGGTACGCGCTGGTCGCCTAGTACTACGAAATCGGGATTGGTTGTTTCTTCTCGTTGATTGTAGGAAAGCGGTTCAAAATTAACATCGCGAATGTCGCCACCGGCTTCTCTCACAATACACTGGCATGCACCTGTATCCCACTCGCCAGTGACTCCCATGCGCATAAATACATCAGCTTGACCGTCAGCAATGAAGCACGCTTTTAACGAACAACTGCCCAAGGGTAGGGTTTGGTATGTGCGTTCACTGCTCATACGAGACATGATTTTTTCACGTGACTGGCGACGGCTTATGGCAATCATCAATACACTTTCTAGCGGACTGTCTAATTGACGCACTTGCATGCGTTTGTGCTCTTGGGCACTTTCTTTAAACGCACCTTGACCTTCAGAGGCATAAAATAAGGTTTGCCCCGGCGGCCAAAAAATAACGCCAATCACAGGCTTGTTATTTTCGATTAACGCAATATTGACAGCA
>CAYUZL010000166.1:0-9323 GCA_964449725.1 uncultured Alteromonas sp.
ACCAAACAGTCACTATTATGGTGAAAAAAGTCAGTAACACCGCCCCTACAACGAGTCTGAAAATTCGGTGATTTAATGAATTTACCCTCAACGACTACCACCTAAGGTTACGCCTCTACCTGGTAGTAACTGTAGTACAAGGGGTTGGACTTCACTCTTTTCGTTATCAATAACAAGGGGTTGGCGCTCAGTACTGGTGGCCGATAAACGAGGATGCCAAATTAAAAGCTCCGTTTCAGATGTTTCTATTGTCGCTGTGCCCGTTTCATCAGTGATTGAGACTAACTCGTTTTCAGCAACGTATATATAACCCACCATGTTGTCATGTATATTACAACCAAGCACGACAATACCTGGTTTATCAAACACCACAGACTCTCTTTCTCCACCTTCAAACAGTCTAATTTGAAAGGGTTTTGGCGTGGAAAAACTATAAATATGGTGCTGAATATCGTCACTGTTTGGAAATATCACTTTTTGGCCCGACTGAACCGCTAGAACGCGAGGCGAAAACTGCCGCTTTTTTTGATCCATATATACCGATCTTTTCAGAGGAATGGGCGTTTCACCAGTGTGTTTAGCCGCAATAACTGCAAACTTAACAGGCTCATTGTTTTGATCTACAACACGGAGTGTCACGGCCCCTGCAAAAGATGCAAGACTAGAACTTAGGACGAAAAAAAATGCAAATAATCGTGTTCTCATTGCGCTTCAGTATAGCTTGCTAAAAGTATTAAGTAGTTCAATGTCATCAATATTTTTCCAGATTAAGTGCCTTAAGCTAGGCATTCTTCTTTTAATCTTTGACACTAGACCTAAACCCAAGAAATAACAAATTTGGAACAAAGGTTTTTAGTAATTGTTATATGTTGGGAGCGTACAACAACAAATTGTCTAATGAAGCTTATTTTGAACAGAGATTAGTTTTATAAATAGCGCTTCAAGTTTGGCAGTTGCTATTAACCGCAGTGTGCGCTCATTTAACATCATTGATAATTATAATCGCGAAGATCAACACACCCTAAGCATGAGTGGTTGAATAAGCGCTTAATTTAAAGCTTACAACGTCAGTGATTATAGGGGCAGGCGAGTCTAAGATATAACAATATAACAATATAACTTGATAAAGCTCTCCTTTTAGTAAAATAACCGTTGGAGCTTTATCGCCTTGGATGACCTCTTGAGCGAATACTTGAAAAGGCAAACTACTTTCTAAAAGCGTTGAAATACCCTCGATATCATTACCTTGCAATGAAACCAAAGCAATAATGTCTACGTTGATACGGTTACCAAAAATTAGGAAATGCGATGCTGGTGGTGCCTTTGTCAATAGCGTGTTTTTCAATTCGATGTCTAGCGTGAATTAAAAGAGCTGGGTTCTACTTTTCACACTGAACCATCTTGTTGTTTAGGCCACTCAACGTATTGAGTATCAGCTGAAAGCGTTGCCTCTTGTAATCATACATAGGTTTTATTAGCGTGGGAACAGAACGCAATATAACAAAAACAGAACGTTTACAGACTGGAGCAAGAACCTTTGATGACGCATTTATTACCCTCATTTTCTTTAACCCGCTTATCGGCTACATTGTTTCCGTCTAAAGCGATTTTCAATACTTGTTTAATGCTTGGGTTGTCTGCTGCACTGACAGCTTGTTCATCAGATACTTCAGTGTCTGATGACGGTATAGATAGAGCAACAACGAATGTAATTGAATCCACAACTGCAAAAAGTCTGCAGTCTGCGCCAGTGGATTTTCGTCCCTCAGGCATTATCGCGGGATCGTTACCTGATGTAGTCGACGCCTTAAATAATGGCCAGATCAGCTCACAACAATTAGTGACGTTATATCTTGAGCGAATTGAAAGTGTTGATAAAAATGGCCCAACATTGCAGTCGGTTTTAACAGTGAACCCCGATGCTTTGGCCCAAGCTAAAGTGTTAGATGAAAAACGGACCAATGGCGAAATATTAGGGCCCTTACATGGTGTTCCTGTGTTAATTAAAGACAATATTGAATCCAAAGACTCAATGCCTACCACCGCCGGAGCATTAGCGTTAAAAGACAACGTCACCGGTCGAGATAGCCCTCTTGTTGCGGGGTTACGTGCTCAAGGTGCGATTATTTTGGGTAAAACCAATCTGAGCCAATGGGCAAATTTTCGCTCTGAAGGTTCTATGAGTGGCTGGACTGCGTTAGGTGGCCAAGTGAAAAACCCGCACATGCTAGATCGTAATCCCTGTGGTTCCAGTTCTGGTTCAGGTGCGGCAGCAGCAGCCTCGTTAGCCGCTGCAACTGTGGGTACCGAAACCAATGGCTCGGTCATTTGTCCGTCAAATGCCAATGGCATAGTAGGATTTAAACCTACTGTAGGTGTGGTACCTCAGCAGTATATTATTCCTATTTCGGTGTCCCAAGATACCGCTGGCCCCATGACCAAAACAGTTAAAGGCGCGGCGTTAATGATGAATGCCATGGCAACCACAACGCCAGATACAGATTACACTGCTGGATTAACTAAAGACTCGCTACAAGGCGTGCGTGTGGGTGTGTTGAACTTTGCCAAAGGTGGCTCACAGCCCATTATCGACTTGTTCGACCAAGCGCTGGTCGACTTAAAAGAAGCGGGGGCAGTGTTGGTCGACATTAATACGCGGCCTGAAACGCCTGACGGATTTGGGAAAATGGGCTACGACATCCTAAAATTTGAGTTCAAACATGGTATTAATGAATACTTAGCTTCTACCTCTGCTAAACAAGTACCAACTCGTTCATTAGAAGAACTCATCGCCTTTAATCAAGTTCATAAAGACGTTGAATTGGCACTGTTTGACCAAAGCATTTTTATCGCCTCTCAAGCTATGGGCTCTATTGACAGTGATGAGTATAAAACAGCCGTTAAAACCGTACAAAAAGCGACCGGAGAAGACGGCATCGATGCCTTATTAAAAGAGTACGACGTGCAGGTATTAGTCGCGCCATCAGGTGTGTTAGTACCCCGAGTCGACCCCATCAATGGCGATGTATGGCCCGGCGGATGGCCCGGCTATGGTGGTCATGCGGCGCGTGCAGGATACCCTCATGCTACGGTGCCTATGGGTGGTGTGCATAATCTTTCTGTAGGCTTGTCATTTATTGGTGGAAAATATTCCGATGCTAAAATGCTGTCATACGCCTATGGCTACGAGCAACATTCCATGCGAAGACTCGAACCTCAATATCTTGAAAATGCAGAAGTTCTTGTCGATATTGGCAAAGCAATGAGCGGAAATAACGCACAGTAATATCGAGAGTTTAAGTAGACTAAAAAATAAGGCGCGAAATAGCGCCTTTTTGTTAGTGTGCTGTATAGCTAAATCAGTACATTATTTTTTAAATACCAACAGATAGTACAGCTTCTAAATTGTAATGATCTAATAACCTTTCTACTTCTCGCGTGCCTTCCAGGGCAACTGTCCGGAATTTCCGGATAGTTGAGGTTGGGTCTATCTCACCTTCTTCGTAAATATTATTGATATGTTCACTAATAGTTTTATTCGAACGCTCAAATAAATCTGCAATTTGTTTTTGAGTTAATCAAAGCGAATCCTCTTGCATACGAATTTGAAGACGAGTTTTGCCATCTTTTGAAGTAAACATTGCAAGAGGTGAGTGCTGGGCCATTTAATTTCTCTTAGTTTACAAATAAAACGAACTTTTATATTCAAAGATTTTACAGAAAAAGGCACTGCCATCATATTTAAAATGTCAGCTTTCATAGCCGATTGAGCTTTATCATTTTCAAATGATTCCATCATGTCTTTAGCGATTTCTTGAGCTTGCTCCAATTTTTCACTTGTTAATGGGGCAATACTATCGGATTCGTATCGTTCAGGAGTGACGAGTTGCTTTGAGATCATACCTGTGAGTCTAGCCAACTTTTGTTGAACTGCTCAAGTTACGCAAGGAAGTTAAAGAGCTAAGGATGGAAAAAGAAATATTAAAAAAGGCCAGCGCCCTCCTGCTAAAGGAAACCAAGTAACGTTTCAAGTAGTGAAAGCGCTATCTTCTTTTTTTCCTGTAGCGAAGTTATGTAAAGCAATGAGAGTAAGTCGCTCAGCCTATTATACTTGGCTAAAACATCAGCTGAATTGATTACAGCAGAGCAGTTGCATTTATATCGCACAGCTAAGGCGTTATTCAAGTAAAGCAGAGGTAGTTTAGGCAACTTGAAATAGAAAGTGACTCTAGGGCGGAAAGTCTATTGTTTAATCGAACCCATCCAATTGCCAAATCACGCAAAAATGATTTAGTTAAAACATCATTTGGATTAACAATACTAGCGTTTCGTCCTATATCGCTAATAGTTGTCCATCCAGAACACACTTAACTATGGCTTGTTGTCTATTAATGCTGCCGGTTTTCGATATGCAATTTGATAAATGAAAATCTACAGTGCGCTGGCTAATATTCAACAATTGGCTAATTTCCCATGAGGTTTTACCTTCTGCGGCCCATTTCATGCACTCCAACTCTCTTTTGGTCATAATATTATTACGATTCGGCTTAAATACCTTGTGATATTTATCATAAATTAAAGGCGATAACATCAACCAAAACCAACCCAGTTTTTCTATTGTTGATGACGAGATCTCTAATTCATGAACAGCTAGAAGCAAACAGGCAAGTTCATTACCTGCTCCATTGATTGGAACCAATAGAATAGGCTCTTGATGTTTGTTTTCCAACAATAAGTCCTGATAATTGATAGGAAAGCTTTCGTTAAAACAGTAGCGTTTGAAAGTTTCATTTTCGAAAACGGAACATTTAACTTGCTCAGGAATATCACCAAAAAAGGATGTTGGATTACTGGAGCCTGCACTTGAATGGAATACAATCATGCCAGCCCAGTTGTATCGAAATCTATTAATTATTTGCGTAAACAGATGATGAAAGTTTTCCTTAGATTGGATCTCTTTCAATTGTTTCAATAAGTCTGTGATGGTGTTCATAGAGATTTACCTTTACATATCTCAGGAAAATCAACGCAAATAGGAGTAACCGTATTATATTTTTTAGAGTTAACAGTATTTTCCGCTTTAACTTGATTTGATGATAAGAGCATAGCGAAGCTACATGCTATAATGACGAAGTTGATAGTTACCTTTTTCATTGTTCATTATTCCTATTTTTGAGAGTTAGCATCACTTGATGTGTTATGAACAATGACGATGATTTTTAAGTGATAAAATAACTATCCTGAAACTTAAGTTTGACTTTTTTGTGACCTAAACATAGTTACAGTAAAGTTTACTGGTATAAGCTTATAAATAGCCTGCTTGTTAAGTCGTTTTAAGCTATAACAAGATGATTTGAATTTATTCTTATTATTCAATAAGGTAGGTTTGTTCAAAAGAAAGAAAAAGACAATTAAGAGAAGATGGTTTTCATTGAATGGAAATCCAATTAACGGGAAGGTGATAATTAATCGATTTTTACATAAACCATGTCTTGATTCGTCTCTCTCCATTGCGAATATAAGATAGAAGAGGCATCTGGGCTTATCGTAAAAAAGGGCTTAACTTTACTATAATTAAATTCTCGTTGTGACAATACTGGACGTTTTATGTCTTGAATATCTAATTCGAAAAAATGAGTAGTTAATACGTCATGGCTACTCCAATAAATATAATGGTTTTGGACAGTCCAAAATGTGTTGGGCTCAGGTGATATTTTATATCCTAAATCTAAAACTTCTTTTGATGTAGTGTCATAGAAGGATAAATTTTGTTTTTCATCAGCGACAATATAGTCTTTTTTATAAGGACGTACGTAACGAAAACCTTTTAGTAAATCAGCGGTAGTATTGTCTTCAATTTGGTAGCTTTTTATTTCCCACTGGTCATAATTTTTTACAGTAAATAACACGTTTTGTTCGTCATGAGAGAAAGTTGCATCGCCTACAAATTGATCCGCGTAGGTAAGGTGAACTAAACTCTTAGTTTGGATATCGAACAGGGCGAAGCGATAATCTATTTTAATAAGAAGTCTTTGAGTGGATAACGAGTAAGCAATTAGTTCGAGCTCATATTCGGTTTCTATATAAGAGGAGATTTTGTTAGTTTGAGTATTAATCCTCCCTAACGTAATAAGATTATTTTCGCTCGACAATATAAGTTTTGAATCATCAGTAAAATGTCTTATGAAGTATATGTTTGATGGAATGTTGAAAATTGATTTGTCTTCCCACGATTTTAGAGGGAGAGTTTTCTCTAAAAAAAGTCGTTCAGGGGCGTTATCTTTAATCGCTAATAGTTTACTGTTATCCACGACGTGAAAAGATGAAAGGTTGTGTTTACCAGCAATAAGTTCAAATTCTTCAGCGTCATCGATATTGATTTTAAGCAACTTTTCTTCGTCCAATAGCAAAATATGCTCAGCGTCTAGCCACTTTAAATCATATATGGGCTTTGATTGCTTACGACGGTAGGTGACCGTGTGGGAGCTAAGTTCAATAACTCGAATCTCGTTGGGTTGCTCAAAGGAAGAGTAGCGAACGACAACTAAAAACTCGCCGTTCATTGAAATACTTCCCTTAATATCAAAATAATAGTCTTGTGTACTACTGGTGATTTGCTCTAAATCCTTTGTCTGAGTGTTATAGCTGTATATTAAGCGTGGTTCATTTTCTGTTTTCTGACCTGAAAAATAGATTAATTCATTTGTTGGTGAAGTAAATATATTCGCTATCGCATAATAATCTCCTAGTAGTTGCTCGCTGGTATACTCAGAATTATTGAGTTTAATCATGTTTAACGAAGAATTTCCTTCTTTAAAATCAGAAAAAAACAGAACCTTGTTGTCCGAGGAAAAGGCAAGTGATAAAGGGATAGAGAGTTTAGTCAAAACAGGTATGAAATTATGATTTTCCTTTTTCTTGATGAATATTTGATACCCTTCTTCATCATTGATTTTGCCAGAAAAAGCTAGAAATTGGTTATTCTCAGATTCTGCTACGGCTATTTTTTCCCCAGGTAAGGATAAAATAGGAGTACTTAAAAGTTGTGTGCTTTTTGTTGGTTCTCTACTTAATTCATTGTAATAGATGGTCACTACAGCAATCGATAACAATATAAAAATACCAAATAAAAGCTTAAATTTATTGAGCTTTCTATAAATACTTGGCTGTAAGGTGTTATCTAGTGTTGAAACGATATTCGGATTGAACGAGCCAGTATGTGAAACTGAAAAAGAAGTTTCATCGGGCTCTTCTATGTAATGATTGACGTGACAAATTAATTTATACCCACGCTTCGGCAGAGATTTTATATAGGTGGGTGTTTTGTGATCATCTTGGAGTAGTGTTCGCAGCTTGCTGATTATTCTTCTTACTGCAGCATCAGAAACAATACGTCCAGCCCAAACATTTTCATGTAACTCTTCCATTGTTAGGTAGCGGTCAGTATTTTCAATAAAATACAGTAAAACCTCCAACACTTTGGGTTCCAGAATATGCTTTTCTTCCTCTCGGATGAGAAGCATTTCCTCAACATTGAGCTTATAACTACCTAACGAAATCACCCTTATTCCTTCGTTTAAACACTTTCGGGGCTTCTTTATAAGATATTAACGTAACGCTAGTACTTTTACTACCTGTAGTTATAGTGTTGATAAATATAGAAGTTATCATTTAGTCACAAAAAAATCACAATGAAATTATTGGAAATACTATGGTCTTAATTGAGATTTACGAACACGACTAATAAATAGGTAAGTAGAGCTATGAAAACATATAAAGGAAAAGACACTGTGAATGCTGTTAGAACCAGTGATGGCTTCATTGAAGTAGTTAGTTTGGAGTTATTGGATGCTATGGTTGGTGGTTATATAGAACCGGAAGGTGTCTACTGCGAGGTGAAAGAGAGCGATTTTTCTAATCTGGATAGAAAGGCCCAAGAAGGGGTTAACTAGTGACAGCGCTCGTTAGCACAATAGTAGGACCTAAGCTGAAACGGTTTTCAGAGAAAAGAGATTTGAGTTCACTGTCGAATTTAGAAAGCTGGTGTAAAAGTCTGAGTATAGAGTTTGAGCGCGATGTATTAAATAAAAACGAAAAATCTGAAAAGACACTTCGACGGGTTTTTAATGCCTACCCTCTAATCTTAGCCTATCAAAACAAAATGCAGGAGAGTGAAGATTTTCTGAAAGGCATTATTGCCTACTGGAGTAAAGAATATAAAAAAGAGAATAATGTAGATAAGCTATCTAACCTTATCGATCCTAGCATTAACTTGCTGAGGTTATATAAACTAAAAAAGAGAACAGTAAATTCCGTACTCTATTAAACGATCTCAATGTTGTACGTAGTACCACAAAAATTAGTTTAGGCGATATTGTTATAGAACCTGAGGTTCTGGGAGATAGCTTCAAAACACTTTACTCAGCGATTTTAGATGAAACCCTAAAATATAATATAATGAGGTTATTGATATTGAAAGCTTATTACCCGATAACTACCGGCAGAGTGATATCTACACTGAAGCGCTAGTTGTGGCTCTAGTTAATTCTAAAAAGTATGAAGAGGCTATAGCTATTTGTTGGCGTGAAATGAGCAATAGTAAGAGTATGAAACATGGTGTTTATGCTTATCGTTTGTATGAAACGTATAGATGCATGGGGGAAAGCCCAAAGGCGAATGTACTTATTGCTCATTTAGTTTCAAATATGGAAAAAACAGAGCTAGATTCTTTAGCCAAACTCACATTTTCCTCTTGCATAATAGAGCAAGCATCTTTGAATCATGATTCCGAACTCGTACAAAAAACAATTAAAAAATACCAGTCCATAGGTGATGAGTTTAACTATGGAATGACAATGTGTGGTTTACAAGAAAGTTATTCTGACGAGCAAAGCAAAGCTATATCATCTCTATGGTAATACCCTATATAGCGCTTTAAGACTTAAAATTGAAAGAACAGGTATTGTTGATCATAAAGAGGTTAAAGAGGGCATTTGGTTTCAAAAAGTTTCGGATGAGCTAAACCATTTTATTTACGAAACCTGTTGAATTTTACAGTTATGCCTATTGTTTTTTCTTTGTACATTGAAGTTGCTCTTATCGCAAAGAGTTTCAAATAAAATTATAGGAAATTAAAAATGTCAAAGAAATTTAAAGAAATTAAAAGTGAAGAGATAAAGTTAAATGAACTAGGTGACGTTGAGCTTAGTGAAGAGTTGGCAGATGCAGTTGCTGGAGGGTTTTCTCCTGAAGAGGAAGAAGACGAAGTTACTAACGACGGTTGTACAGTTCTTAATATTTGTGGCAGATCCATACAATAGAGG
>CAYUZL010000167.1:0-3259 GCA_964449725.1 uncultured Alteromonas sp.
CTTTAATTCTAATGAGCTTTTACACGCACTCTCAATCTAGTGACGAGCTAGCAACTGTTGCAAACTCTGAACTTGAAGGGATGCCAGCATCGTCTATTTTAAATAGTGCAAAATCACATAGATATAGCAACAAAAAGCTCAGTATAAAGCTTGCTGATACCGCCCTCATAAAAGCTCAAGAAGATAACGATTTACCTCTAATTGCTCAGATATATACGGTTTTAGGAAAAGTACACGAATCATCGAATAACTCGAAAGAAGCCGATTTGAATTTCGCGCAAGCTATTGCAACCAATAAAAAACTTGTAAATACAGAAAGAATTTTAATTACATCAATTGATTACGTGCAGTTTCTACTAGATGAAAAGCGCTATAGCGAATCCGACAAGATTATAGAAGAAATATTACCCATGGCATTGGAATACGGAGAGCCAATTACCATTGCGCTGACGCATAACGTTGCTGCCGACAACCATTACGAGAAAAAACGATACAAAGACGCGGTCTATCACTTTAAGCAAGCCCTCAATTTTTTCCCTTTAAATGATTTATCGATTCAAAAGCACTTAGCCTATTCATACAAAAGATTAGCTGAGTCACACAAACGTTTAAAAAACCGAAAGGAAACCGCTTTTTTTTATAAAAAAGCATTAGATGTCTACACTGAGCTAGGCGATAAGAAGCTAATGGCAAGAACGGCCAATACGCTAGCAGAAGCAGAGCGTTACCTAGGAAATTTGGTTACAGCATTAGACTATTCGTTACAAAGTTTAGAAACACACACCCAAATAGACGATCCAGAAGGCAATGCAAAAGCCTTGTCCGGGGCAGGCATTATATATCGACAAATAGGCCGTTATGAAAAGTCTCTTGAGCATATATATGAAGCGTATCTTTACTATAAAAGTATCGATGATATAGCCGGCATAGCAAAAAGCTCTAATCAAATGGGTTTGCTGTACACAAAATTAGAGCAATTCGAACAAGCTAAATCTTTTTATGAAGTAACCGTAGAGCTTCCACAAGAAAACATATCACCCTCAACGTTAGCTTCTGCATTAAGAGAGATAGCCGTTATAGAGCTCGCTTCAAAGAATTTTGAATCAGCCAAAGCCCTAGCATCAAAAGCGCTGAGTATATATCAAAGTGAAAACGAAACACTCAAAGCATCTTTAGTTACTAGAATTATCGGTAATATCTACCGTGGTCAAAAACGCTACCCTGAAGCAATTCTTCAATACGAAAAATCTCTTGCGTTGGCAAAAGAAGAAACTAGTTTAGTTTATCAAGCTAAGGCACTGACCCCACTAGCTGATTTATTGTTAAAAAATAATCCAGATAAGGCCATTAGACTGCTAAAACAAGCTTTAGCCTTATCAATAGAAATCAACGACAAATCGCAAATGCTATATGCATATCGAGAGCTGCGACAAGCGGAACAAGTAAATAAAAATACAGAACAAGCTCTGAAATACGCTGAAAAAGAAATTGAATTAATCAAGGAAATTCAAAAGGACAGAGAAAATAACGAACTTGTCTTAGCAAAAGCAAATTTACACTCTCACAAGCTGGAAGTTGAATTAGAAACTCTTAGAGAGAAAGCTAGGCTTGATCAATTAGAACTTGCGAAAAAAAATAACGAAATAGAAATAGCCGGCCAAAATAGACGTATTGCCGAGCTAGAGCTAGTTAAAAACAAATATGCCAGTATTACCCTCGCATTGCTTCTTGTTGTATGTTTATTTGCCGTTGCCTTTATTTACAGAGGCTTTACTAATTCGAAAAAACGCAATTTAGAACTAAGGCAATTGGCTGCCAGAGACGCATTAACTGGTTGTTATAACCGCCGTGCCTTGTTTGAATATTTAGAACACGATTTCGAAAAAGCTAATTTACCGGAAGAATACTGTATCTTAATGGCTGATATAGATCATTTCAAAAAGGTCAATGACACCCATGGGCATACTGCAGGAGATATCGTTATAAAGGGTGTTGCCAATACCCTTCAAGATTGCGTACGTCAAAACGATATTGTCGCTCGATACGGAGGCGAAGAATACTGCATAGTATTACCTCAAACCACAAGAGAACGAGCTCTTCATATTGCTAAAAAGATGCTAAGCAAAATTGAGAAAACACAATTTGGAAGTATCAGTGTAACCTGTAGTTTTGGTTTAACTTCAATTAAAGACGACGCCCATACCCCTACTGAATTAATTGACCAAGCTGATTCAGCACTATATAAATCAAAACAACTCGGCCGAAACCAGATCAATTTCTGGGAAAAAATAGAAAACGAGTAAAGCTCTTTTTTACCTCTGATCTAAATGGTTAAAATGTATTAACTAACCATCACCATTTGAAAAACGGGTAACTGTCAGATCAAGTCTGAGCTACTGCACATGATGATGCGGCAGAATTGCTCTATATCTTCCCACCCCTCTGCCCCCGTGAGTACTGCACTGACAGATAAGAATAATATATCTATCAGTTGATGGCGTTTGCAGCGCTCGATACGCGGATCTTCAATATCTGAAAAGTAGATAATAAATGAATTTTTCATACTCGGCAAACCTAGTGTGCTGTTTGCCGATCTGATCGTGCTTTATCCAGTTAGTTCAATTTATAATGATCTTGCCCTGATTAAAAAGCGTGGATGTATATGAACTTTTTGATAACGCAAGCGTTAGCTGTTATAACTCTATAGACACTATGAATCGCATTCGCTAATTTTTTGGAATAAAAAATCTTGCTAAGATGCTATTCCATTAAATAGACAAGTTAACAATTCACAATAAAAGTGATAGCTACATTTTAACATGGAGCAATGACAATGCTGTCATCCTTACTGGAAGAGGGAATTCGACTCTTATCTGTCGATTTACTCAACAATATTTTTCTTTACGTTCTGCTGCTTCTCTTAGGCTTAGCTTTCTATTTGAAAGCGAAAGACAAGCACGCAAGCTTCACCAACTACACACCAACTCTATTAACCAGCTTAGGCATACTCGGAACGTTTTTAGGTATTGTGTCTGGCTTGCTTGGATTCGATACAAATAACATTGAAGACAGTATTGGACCACTGTTAGGTGGCTTAAAGACCGCATTCCTCACTTCTCTAATGGGAATGTCAGCCTCAATTTTTTATAAACTTGTCGTCTCTTCTGGGCTCTTATCCAGAAATCGAGAACAGGTTGTTGCCGAAGACGATGTCGGTGCTGTCGAAGTCTTTAATGTAATGTCAGAGCAGTTAAAGGTC
>CAYUZL010000168.1:0-8961 GCA_964449725.1 uncultured Alteromonas sp.
TATGCTGAATCGCAGAGGGCCAATTACTTCTGAAGAACAAGCAGAAATGCGTATGCACACTCAGTTTGGTGCGGACTGTTTGGCCGATTCTAATAATTTAACCGTTCAACTTGCGGCAAAACTCGCTCAACAACATCACGAGCGTTGGGATGGGACAGGGTACCCTAACCAAATAAAAGGTGAAGAAATACTACTGGAAAGTAGAATTCTTGCTGCTGCAGATGTGTTCGATGCGTTATATAACAAAAAATCGTATAAAAATGCGTGGGATTTAGAACAAGTTATTGAGTTTTTCGAAGCCGAACGAGATAAAGCTTTTGCACCTGATGTGGTCGATAGTATTCTCAGATGTAAAGTTGAATTGGTTGATATTCAAAACTCCATGAAAGATGGCGTTTCTATTTTTTCCCATTAAAAGGTTTTTTTTACTCATGTATGACATTGTTAAACACGTCCATATTACGGCGGTAATGTTAAGCATTTTAGTGTTTATCAGCCGTTTTATATTACTTCAATTTGCACCTCGCATAGGAAATGATAAAATACTTCGAATAGTGCCGCATGTGCTTTATACCGTACTGTTGATCTCGGCCGTTGTATTGTGTTCGCTTATAGGTACTTATCCTCTTGTTGATATGTGGGCTACGCAAAAGCTCCTTGGATTATTGGCGTTTGCGATTATCGGTTTGTATTGTACTAAATGGGCCAAAACAAAAAGTATGGCGTGGGGCGGCTTTTTCATTGTGCTTGTTTTTTTGATGATGACGCTACATGTAGCGTTCAGCAAGCAACCTCTCTTTTTTTAACGGAACGAAATTAAATGAATCAATTAGAAATTGGCAATATCTCGGTAGGTAACGACCAACCGTTTGTACTTTTTGGTGGTATGAATGTATTGGAATCAAGAGATATGGCAATGCAAATTGCTGAAGCCTACGTGAAGGTAACGTCAGAATTGAACATACCTTATGTATTTAAAGCATCCTTTGATAAAGCGAACCGTTCAAGCATGCATTCTTATCGCGGTCCTGGTTTAGAGGAAGGTTTAAGAATATTTGAGGAAATCAAAACTCAGTTTAATGTACCTTTGATCACAGATGTACACGAACCCCATCAGGCCCAAGCGGTAGCGGATGTTGTTGACGTTATCCAATTGCCTGCGTTCCTTGCAAGGCAAACGGATCTAGTTGTGGCTATGGCTAAAACAGGCGCAATAATTAATGTAAAAAAACCTCAGTTTTTAGCACCGCATGAAATGCGCCATATAATTAACAAGTGTGATGAAGCGGGTAACAATAAAATTATATTGTGTGAAAGAGGGAGCTGTTACGGCTATAACAACTTAGTTGTAGATATGCTAGGTATGGATGCAATGAAAGAATTTGCTCCGGTTATTTTTGATGCAACCCATGCGCTGCAAAAGCCTGGCGGACGAGAAAGTTCAGCTGATGGCAGAAGAGCACAGGCTGCACAATTAGCGCGAAGTGGAATGGCTCTTGGACTAGCAGGACTGTTCATTGAATCGCACTCTAACCCCGATGAAGCAAAATGTGATGGTCCGTGTGCCTTGCCTTTGCGAGCATTGAAACCCTATTTAGAGCAAATGAAAGCCATTGATGATTTAGTTAAAAGCTTTCCAGCTTTAGATACAACGAACAGCTAATACCGTTTATTTAACTGGAGCAGCTCGGGACTTTGTGAGTATTTGAGTTAGCAAGGCAGGCTCGTCGAGAAGTTGTTTTACCAGCTTTAACGCCTCTACACATTCCCAGCGTTTTTGAGGTCCACCTAAGCATAGTCGCAAGGCATGAGGTGGGTTGTTATTTGCGCAAAATGCCGCGCTTGCTACAGCACTGACATTTTTACTTCGCAAGTAAGCGGCAAAGTTTGACGGATTGACCTCAACGGATTTAGGTAACTTAAGCCATAAATGAAATCCGTCTTCGTGAGCGTTAAATTGATATTCATTGAGCAATATCGCAGCCTGTTTTTGTCTTGCTTGGGATTCTTGTCTAATTTCTCTTGTCATTAAGTCAACGGTGCCGTCTTTTAACCAAGAAGAGGCGAGCCTATTCGTAATAGGGCTCGACATTACTGATAGTGCACGCATTGATCCTGCTAATCTGTTTGCTGCACTTTTGGTTGGGGCATGCACATAAGCGGTTCTCAATCCGGCACCAAAATATTTTGCTAACCCAGTAATGTAATACGTAATATTGGGTGCGAAGTTAGCAATTGCAGGTATTGGCTTTGTAGGAAGCATGGCATAAGCATCGTCTTCAATGACGGGAATGCTATAGCGATTTGCAACATCGGCTATTGCAACACGGCGTGCATGACTGATTGAATATGCAGTGGGATTTTGCAGTGTGGGGTTTAAATAGATAGCAGCAATTTGCTCATGTTTACACAGGGCGTCTAAGGTGTGAATGATAGGGCCATCTTTATCACTGTCAACGGCAAGTAATGGAATATCTAATTGTGCCGCAATCGCTTTTAGTCCTGGATAGACTAACCCTTGTACACAAATAGATGCCCCTTTTTTGACTAATGAACTCAGTAGACCTAAGAGTACGCTGTGGGTCCCTGGGCATACTAAGACATTTTCTTCTTCGGTTTTTTCCACTGTTTTATTTAGCAGTAATAAACCCGCTTCTTTGTCGTCGTGAGTACCGCCAAAGTCTTGGTATCTAAGTAGAGATGTAATACTCGCTGATTCAATAATGTTGGTAAAACCGCGATTTAGTTTTGTTAATAATTCATTATTGGCAGGCTCAGGGGGCGAGTTCATTGTCATTTCTACATCAGTTCCGCCTTGCAACGGAAAAGACAAGGTTCGTCCTTTTACAAATGAACCAGTACCTGGGCTTGAATCGATAAGGCCTCTGCTTCTTGCCTCTTTATAAGCTCTGGCGACTGTGGTGTAGTCTAATGCCAATAATTGCGCGAGTTCTCTCAACGTCGGAAGTTTATCTCTTATTGCTAATACACCGCTTTCGATGTCTGCGGCGATTAAGTCTGCAATCATCAAATACGCGGGGCGCCTGTCTTTGTTCGCAAGAGCAAAGCGCCAGTGTTTATATTGGTTGTTGAGCAAGAGAAGCGCCTAATTTATAAAGAATTACCCATGTTTCCCTGCAAGTTTTATTCCAACTCAATGAATCTAAGATGATTGCATTTAACTATAGGGGATGATTGGTTTTTTCTTGTTTTTAGTGACTTTAATGGTGCGAAGCAAGCTTAAATTCGCACAGCGGTAGTGCGGTTTTATTCTCTAGATTAAAGAGGTCTATTGACTAATTTAGATAAATAAAAAAATTACGAGCTGTCTAAATTTTATTGAATGGGTTTGATTGCATATTGATTGGATTTCTCAAATTTGGGGTTGGCATTTCCATTGCAAAATTGGAAAAGAGTAACGCTTATACATTCAGTGAAATATAAGCGAAAACTATTTTTCTAAACTAATAATAAGGATTTACCATGCCAGAAGTTACCGCCCCAATGCACAAAGATGGCGATTTTTTTGTAGATTATGAAGAGAAAGTATTTGAAGATGTACAGGCTAAAGAGGGTGAAAAAGCCCTTGTTACGTTTCATACAGTTGCATTTGAAGGCTCTATCGGTTTTGTTAATATGTTACAAGCGACACGTTTACAACGCAAAGGCTATGAAACTTCAATTTTATTGTATGGACCTGGTGTTACTTTAGGCTTGCAAAGAGGCTTTCCTACACTAGGCGCAGAAGCTTTCCCTGGTCACCAAAACTTTACTAATCAGCTTAAAAAATTCATGAAAGAAGGTGGAAAGATTTATTGCTGCCGATTTGCATTACAAGCTTTGTATGGTCATGGTGAACCGTCATTAATTGAAGGTATTCGTCCAATTAGCCCGCTAGACGTATTGGATATTAAATTGCTTCATACCAGAGAAAACGCCTTTATCATTGATACTTGGACAGTATAACTGGAGCAGCGATTATGTTTCGACAAGACGTCGTCAGAGTCGCTGCCGCTCAGCTGTCTCCGGACTTACGCTCAGCGGTTGGCACTTTGGATAAAGTTATAGGTGCTATTGAGGATGCGTCACGTCAGGGAGTTCAGCTGATTGTTTTTCCTGAAACCTTTGTACCTTATTACCCCTATTTTTCGTTCATTACTCCGCCAGCCAAAAGTGGCAAAGAGCACATGCGCTTGTATGATCAGGCTGTCGTCGTCCCTGGGCCTATTACCGATGCAGTGGCTGCGTGTGCTAAACGATGTGAAATGGTGGTGGTTTTAGGGGTAAATGAAAGAGATCACGGTTCTATTTATAACACACAGCTTATTTTTGATTGCACAGGAGAACTGGTTCTCAAACGCCGAAAAATCACGCCTACTTTTCATGAACGTATGATTTGGGGACAAGGCGATGGAGCAGGACTTAAGGTTGCTGATACTGCTGTGGGTAAACTAGGAGCCCTAGCTTGTTGGGAACATTACAATCCATTAGCACGCTATAGCTTAATGGCGCAGCATGAAGAAATTCATTGCAGCCAGTTCCCCGGTTCATTAGTAGGACCTATTTTTGCTGAACAAATAGAAGTCACAATACGTCATCATGCCTTAGAATCGGGCTGCTTTGTGGTGAATTCGACGGGGTGGCTTACCGATGGACAAATTGAATCTATTACATCTGATCCCAAGCTTCAACCTGCATTGAGGGATGGTTGTATGACAGCCATTATTTCTCCGGAGGGTTCTCATGTAGTGACGCCTTTAACCGAGGGAGAGGGACTACTCATTGCCGATTTAAACATGTCGTTAATCACGAAGCGAAAGCGCATGATGGATTCTGTTGGTCACTACGCTCGTCCAGAGCTACTCAGTCTGTTAGTTAATAACAAAGCTAACGAATATTGCCATTTTTCAGAGCAAGCATCTGATTTACCTTCGCAAGCGGTTAGTTCGAATGAGGATATAGCTGATGAGTAAATCTCAGCGAGTGCAGCAGTTAATTACCGATATTCAATCTAAAGGGGTTCGCCTAAGTTCTGTCGAGCAAGATCAGGTGAGTCGACGTGGCGGCGCGGGCCCCAGTGATCATCAAGCAATCGTTGTTGATGGAACACCAGTGATGGTTCCAGTACATACACAAAGCGCTAATTATTCGCCTTATAGTTTAAAAGAAACGTCAAAAGGTAAAACATCATTGGTGAGCGAAGGGATCCCTATCACCGACATTACCTTTGCGAAAACGCCTCGCTTTTATAAATTAAAGACACAAGATGGTACGCCATATTCCCATATCGCAACACTACACAGCACAGACGTGTTGGCGACCACTGTACTGCAAACTTGCATTCGATACGGCGGTAGAAACAAAACCTGTAAATTTTGCTCTATTGAACAATCCCTTTCTGCTGGCAGAACCATAGCTTACAAGCGTCCTAATCAACTTGCAGAAGTAGCAAAAGCCGCAGTCGAACTTGATGGTGTTAAGCATATGGTGATGACCACAGGTACCCCTTCTACGCCAGATAGAGGGGCTAAGGTACTGTGCGAAAGTGTTGCTGCGGTAAAAGCTGAAGTCGACTTGCCTATTCAAGTGCAGTGTGAGCCGCCGGATGATTTTTTGTGGTTTGAAAAGTTGAAAGCGGCTGGGGCTGATGCACTTGGAATGCATATTGAAATTGTTACAGAAAAACAGCGCAAATACATGATGCCAAGTAAATCTCAGATCACAGTGGGTGAGTACATAACTGCGTTTAAAGCAGCAGTACCTGTATTTGGTCGAGGTCAAGTCAGTACCTATATTCTTGCTGGGTTAGGAGAAACAGCAGAAGATATTCTTGAATTGTGTGATGAGCTCATTGATATAGGCGTGTACCCCTTTGTAGTGCCTTTTGTTCCGATAAGGGGTACGCCGTTAGAAGATCATCCCGCGCCTAATGCAGAATTCATGACGTCGATCCTTAAACCGTTAGGAATGAAGACGGCTAAAGCTAATCTATTGGCAGAAGATGTGAAAGCAGGGTGTGCCAAATGCGGCGCTTGTTCGTCACTTAAAAAATATGAAGATGCCAGTGTGCAAATACTGAGCTAACAATAAAAGGGTGGAACAATGCAAACAATACAACAAGAGTATTTTTCTGATTTCACTGTGAAATGGGCTACATCCGAATGGGAAAAGCACCATGCATATGCTTTACGTCGTCAGGTTTTTTGTACCGAACAAGGCATATTTGACACCGATGATAAGGACGATATTGACAATAGAGCGCAAGTTTTAGTGGCAATTGCGAATCATGGCGGTTGGCACGAGAAAGTGGTAGGTACAGTGCGTATTCACCACGAAGGAAACCACGTTTGGTGGGGATCGCGATTAGCGGTAGATTCTTCATTCAGAACTCAAATTGGACTGGGCTCATTGTTAATTAAACTTGCCGTATCAAGTGCCCATGCTTTGGGATGCAAAGTATTTTTAGCGCAAGTACAAAAGCAAAACGAACGTTTGTTTCAGCGATTGAATTGGAAAAGCCAGTACGAATTAATGTTAAAGACACATTTGCACGTGATGATGAAGGCTGAATTAGCTTCATTTCCTCCTTGTTATCACCCAGAAAGCGGCTTTGTTGTAAACAATGTAAATGGACCTTTTTGCACTCCAGAGTCGTTAGCCTTTCTACAACCTAGTATGCCGTATATAGAGGAAGAACCTTATGTCGCTTAAGACATTGATGGAAGACTTACGTGGGTACTCGGGTATTAAACAAAAAAAAGATATTGCATCAATTGCAAATAAGCTTGAAAACAGTTTCCCATTAAATGGCCATCCAAACGGCGATGATACCGCAGTGATTGAATCTGCAAACGGTTTTGACTTGCTCGCAACAGAGGGTTTTTTGACGGCGTTTGTCGAACGAGATCCTTGGTTTGCTGGGTGGTGCAGTATTATGGTTAACGTCAGTGATATTGCCGCTATGGGCGGGCGACCCGCAGCTGTAGTCAATACGATATGGGCAACGCAAGGGCGGCATTTAGATGAAATATATTCAGGAATGGTGGCTGCGTCTAACGCATTTAACGTGCCCATAGTAGGTGGCCATACCAATTTAAACACCGTGAATACCCATTTAAGTATGTCTATTTTAGGTAAAGCCAATGCAATTTTGAGTAGCTTTAATGCAAAACCGGATGATGTCCTCGTCGCAGCGATTGATCTACGAGGACAATTTCGAGCTCCTTTTTTGAATTGGAATGCGGCGACCTCGGCACCACCCGACAGGTTGAGAAGTGATCTTGAATTATTGCCTTTTATTGCTGAGAGCGGATTAGCTCACGGGGCAAAAGATATAAGCCAAGCGGGGGTGTTAGGTACATGCATTATGTTGCTGGAATGTTCAAACGTTGGTGCGAATATTAATTTAGACACTATACCCAAACCTGAAGGAGTGAGCTGGCACGACTGGTTGAGAGCATTTCCTAGCTATGGGTATATTTTCGTAACATCAAAAGAAAAAGCGGCTGCATTAATCGCCTTGTTTCATGAAAGAGATATTTCCGCATCACAGATAGGTAATGTTAATCAATCCTGTGCCGTTGACGTTTCATCGCAGGGCGAAACAGTGGAGTTTTGGAATTTAGAACAAGAGAATCTGATGGCAATGAACGCGTTACATCAGAGTTTACAAATTGTAGAGGAGCAGGAATATGCCTGAAAAGAACTTTATCGTTCAATGGCCTAATGGTGAGGTAGAGTCTTGCTATTCACCATCTAGCGTTATTACTGAGTATTTTTATGATGGACAAACTTTGTCGATTCAAGAGTTTTTGAAAATGAGTGAAAAAGGCTTAAATCACGCCAGTGAACGGGTTAGACAAAGTTATGGTTTTAGTTGTTCTAGTGCAATGGATCAACTACAAAAAATTAAAACTAAAGCGGCGAAATTTGATCAACACGACGCGCAAGATGTTCGTGTAATTAAAGTCAGTAGTTGAAGGTATTAGGTTATTTAAAATGAATGATGTAGTAACAGAGCAACCAGAGTCAAACGTCGTGGATGTTATTGTAATAGGCGGTGGTCAAGCCGGTTTATCGACCAGCTATTATTTGCAACAAGAAGGAATTTCTCACCTTGTTATCGAAAAAGGTGAAGCTATGAATGCATGGAAAAAGAAACGATGGGATTCGTTTAGCCTAGTTACACCAAATTGGCAATGTAAGCTTCCAGGTCATGCTTATGAAGGGAACGATCCCCATGGCTTTATGGTTAAAGATGAAATTATCGATTACTTGAATGAATTTGAAAAAAAACTCAATGCGCCTATTTTACCCCACACCAGCGTAGTGAATATTACACAAGAAGAAGATGGTGTGTTTAAAGTCGAAACAAATAAGGGGATCCGTTTCGCAAACCAGATAGTTGTCGCAGCCGGAGGGTATCATGAGCCTATTATTCCGAGAATGGCAGAGCGTATTCCGGATTCTATTCATCAAATACATTCAGAAGAATATAAAAATAACGAGCAGTTACTCCAAGGTAATGTGCTCGTAGTCGGATCGGGCCAATCAGGAGCTCAAATTGCTGAAGACTTACACCTGTCTGGAAGGAAAGTCTATTTGGCGACCGGTGATGCGCCCCGATGTGCTCGTTTTTATCGAGGTAAAGATGTTGTAGATTGGCTTGCAGAAATGAAGTATTACGATATGCCGGTGTCTGAACATCCTTTAAGAGAAGGTGTTAGAGACAATACTAACCATTATGTTACAGGTCGTGATGGTGGCAGAGATATTGATTTAAGGAAATTTGCCACTGAAGGAATGGAGTTGTTTGGCTTGATGCATAACTTCAATCATGACCAATTTGAATTTTTACCTAATTTGAAGGCAAATTTAGATAATGCCGATGATGTCTACAATAACATCAACAAACGCATTGATGCCTATATTGAAAAAAACAACATTGATGTACCTGAGCAG
>CAYUZL010000169.1:0-8854 GCA_964449725.1 uncultured Alteromonas sp.
GTAATTTACTTTATACCATGTAATTATGTTTTTGAGAAAGCGCTTTCTTTCTGTTTTGGGCAATATTTTAAGGAGTTGCACGTGCATAACGAAAATTCAGTGAACACACGATTTGCATTAGTTTGTTTAACATCTTTGTTCTTTATGTGGGGTTTTATTACTTGTCTAAACGATTTGTTAATCCCATACCTTAAAGACGCATTCGATTTGAATTACACCCAAGCATTACTCATTCAATTTTGTTTCTTTGGCGCATATTTTATTGCATCTCTGCCTGCTGGCTGGCTTGTAGGACGTATTGGCTTTAAAAAAGGCATCGTGACTGGACTCAGTATTGCGAGTATTGGTTGCCTCCTATTTCTACCAGCGGCAAGCCTACATATATACAGCGTATTTCTTTTAGCACTTTTTGTTTTAGCTACTGGGATTACAATATTGCAGGTATCAGCTAACCCTTATGTGACAGCACTTGGAGATGCAAAAACTGCGTCGTCGCGACTCACAATGACACAAGCCTTTAATGCGTTTGGAACGACGGTGGCCCCTTCTTTTGGAGGTTGGTTACTATTTAGTGAGTTGGAAACGTCAGGTGCCGCAGGCGCTGAGGGTGTGAGGTTACCTTATTTAATATTAGCTGGGGCGCTGTTGGTATTGGCTCTCGTCTTTGCATACTTAAAACTGCCGACCATTCTTCAGCAAGAAAAAACCAGTGGAGAATCGATTTTTGCGCCTATGGCTAGAAAGCACTTGTCTTTAGGTATGTTAGGCATTTTTGTTTATGTTGGCGCTGAGGTGGCTATAGGTAGCTTACTCGTCAGCTATATAAAAGAGGTGTCAGGCCTGAACTTAAATGAACAAAGCGCTGCATCTTATCTCACCTATTATTGGGGGGGAGCCATGGTAGGACGCTTTGTTGGTGCGTTGGTCATGCAAAAAATCTCTGCGCATAAAGTACTTTGTTTTAATGCGGTAATGGCGGCAGTGTTGATCTTTACCAGTTTACAAAGCTCTGGGCAAATAGCCATGTGGTCATTATTAGCTGTAGGGCTTTGCAATTCGATCATGTTCCCAACTATTTTTAGCCTAGCCCTGCAAGATTTAAAACATCAAACTAGCCAAGGCTCTGGTCTTTTATGCTTAGCAATTGTAGGTGGCGCATTTATTCCGTTATTACAGGCTTATATTGCCGATATTCAAGGGTTAGTAATTTCGTTTGCAGTTCCCATTGCATGTTATTTCTACATTGCTTATTACGGCTTGATTGGCAGTAAGGTAAATGACGTAAATAAGGAAGAAGCGGCATGAATAAATCTATTTTAGCGAGTGTTATCTCAGCTTTTATTTTAACTGGGTGCCAACAAGGTAGTTCTGTTCATGAAGTCACAGCAGTGGCTAAAAAAGACGTCGCAATTTGGCCCGTTATTTCAAGTGAAGTGAAACAAAGTGACGAGGTTGAAGCAAAAGTAGACGCTTTATTAGCCAAGATGAATACTAGGCAAAAAGTCGCCCAAATGGTGCAACCTGAAATTCGCGATATCACTATTGATGATATGCGTAAATATGGATTTGGTTCATACTTAAATGGTGGCGGCGCGTTCCCCAATGACGATAAACATGCTACGCCAAATGATTGGATAGCGCTTGCCGAGTCTATGTACCAGGCATCTATAGACGACAGTGTTGATGGCTCAACAATACCCACTATGTGGGGTACCGATGCTGTACATGGCCATAATAATGTTATTGGGGCTACCTTGTTTCCCCACAATATTGGATTAGGTGCTGCGAATAACCCAAAGCTTATAGAACAAATTGCCAAAGCCACGGCCACAGAAGTGATGGCTACTGGAATAGATTGGGTATTTGCCCCAACAGTGGCAACGGTGAGAGACGATAGGTGGGGCCGCACTTATGAAGGGTATTCTGAAGATCCTGAAATCGTTAAAGCCTATGCGTCTGCCATCGTTCATGGTTTACAAGGGTATTATGGCTCAACCTTTATGGGTGATGACAGGGTTATCAGCACAGTTAAGCATTTTCTAGGTGATGGCGGTACTGTGGGCGGGGACGATCAAGGAGACAATATTGCACTAGAGCAAGACCTTTTCGATATTCATGCACAAGGTTATGTTGGTGGCCTAACGGCTGGTGCGCAAACAGTGATGGCATCATTCAATAGTTGGAATGGCGAAAAAATTCACGGCAATAAATATTTGCTCACTGACGTTTTGAAAAATCGAATGGGGTTTGATGGGTTTGTCGTAGGAGATTGGTCAGGGCATGGGCAAATAAAAGGGTGTTCTAACACCAATTGCCCTCAGGCCATAAATGCAGGCTTAGATATGTTCATGGCGCCCACGTCTGATTGGAAGGGGCTTTATAAAAATACCGTAGAGCAAGTTGAAAGCGGCATTATTCCTATGAGTAGGATTGACGATGCAGTGCGCCGAATTCTTCGAGTTAAAGTAAGAGCGGGGCTATTCGAAAAGCCAAGTCCAGCGGCGCGGCAATTTTCGGGCAAAACGGAACTAATTGGATCGGCTGAGCACCGAGCAATAGCCAGAGATGCAGTTAGGCAGTCTTTAGTTTTACTTAAAAACAATAACAATATTCTTCCACTTTCCCCTGCTTCAAAAATATTTATTACTGGAGATGGGGCTGACAATATTGGGAAATCTGCGGGGGGATGGAGCATAACTTGGCAAGGAACCGGGAATACCAACAAAGACTTTCCTAGTGGAACTTCCATTTTTCAAGGGTTTAAAAACCAGCTAGGTATTGCTGGTGGCGCTATCGAGCTAGGAGACGACGCCAGTTTCCAAGTGCGCCCTGATGTGGCCATTGTTGTATTTGGCGAAGATCCCTACGCTGAAGGACACGGAGACCGGCCCAACCTTGCCTACCAACGGGACAATGACAATGACTATCAAACTTTAACGAGTTTAAAAGCTCAAGGTGTTCCCGTTGTGGCCATTTTTGTGACTGGGCGACCAATGTGGATTAACCCTGAGCTAAATGCATCAGATGCTTTTGTTGTTGTCTGGTTACCGGGGACGGAAGGCGAGGGCATTGCTGACGTATTACTGACTGATGTTGACGGGAATCAACAATATGACATGACAGGGAAGTTGTCGTATTCATGGCCTGCATCACCCTATCAGTACTCGGTTAATCGCGGAGATAGCAATTACTCGCCCTTGTTTCCGTACGGATATGGTTTGAATTATTCCAACAAGGTGACTGTCGAACAGGTGTCTGAAGATGTAAAAAACAACCATAGCGAAGTTTATAAAGGTGCGCCTATTTATGTGGGTAAACTCAATACTCCTTGGGTACTTTGGTTGAATAACCAAGATACAAAAAAACAAATCTCCTCTAGTTCTGTCAGTGTTAATGGGATCAAATTCCGTACTTATGACAAGAATGTGCAGGAAGACGCATTTCAAATAACTGCGAATTCAGCTACGCCTGTCAGTGTTTACATAGAGAGTAAAGGTTCGTTTCGAGAAGATTTATCTAGGAATGTGAACGAAAATGCCAATTTAGAGTTTGAATATCAGGTTAGCCAGCCCTTAAAGGGCAAAGCGTGGTTGACGCTGCAATGTGATAACGGCGAGACGTGTGGCGCCCGTGTGGATATCAGTAGTCAGTTGTCTGAGGCTGGAGACTGGGTGCGCTATTCTGTCCCACTAAAACTACTCAATGAAAAAGGGATGAAGTTCGTTGATGCTACAAGCCCGTTTGGCATTGAGATTAATGGTAGTGTAGAGCTTCGCGTCGCCAATGTTGAATTTGCTCTTGAAGGTAAAGAGTAATGAATATCAGACTTGAAACCTTGTCACTGAAGGAAAAGTTAGGCTATGCCTGTGGTGATGGGGCATCCAATTTCTATTGGCGAACGTTCGACCTATTTTTGTTTATATTCTACACCGATGTGTTTGGCATTCCCGCTGCGACAGTAGGTACCATGATGCTTGCGACTCGTCTTATCGATGCTGTGACAGATCCAATAATGGGGGCAATTGCAGATAGAACTCAAACTCGATGGGGAAAGTTTCGCCCTTATCTGTTACTAGGCGTGTTGCCACTAGCGCTAGGAGGCGTCCTTACCTTTACCGTGCCCAATGTTGGCGATCAAGGCAAAGTAATTTGGGCATACGGTACCTATATATTTATGATGCTGGCCTACACCTTCATTAATGTTCCTTATGCAGCATTGATGGGGGTTATGACAGGCGATTCTCAGCAACGAACAACCCTTACTAGTTTCCGCTTTATTGGTGCATTTAGTGGCGGAACATTGGTCGCCTATTTTACGCCTGAACTGGTGCAGTGGTTTGGCAACGGAAATGAGCAACAGGGATGGCAATACACCATGGCGTTTTACGGTGTAATTGCAGTTGTGCTGTTTAGCATTACCTTTTTTACATCGAAAGAACGAGTGGTGCCTACTCGCAAACAAGAGCAAAGCCCGATTGCCGATATAAAGGACTTATTCGCGAATAAACCTTGGGTTATTTTGTTTGTGCTTGCCCTTGTCATCATGCTTACGATCAGCTTGAGAGGCGCAAGTGGTACTTACTACTTTAAATATTTTGTTGAAAGAGAAGATTTAATTGGTGCATTTAGCACTGTGTATCTTTTGTCATTGGCTTTAGGCGCGGCGTCCACTCCGTTACTTACAAAGTTTGTGGATAAAAAGAAACTACTGTTCATATTAATGAGTTTGGTGACAGTTTTATCCATTACGCTGTATTTTGTGCCGTCCAATGCAATGCCCTTAATCTTTGTATTACAAGCCGCTATTGGTCTTTGCTTAGGCCCTAAGTCGCCGTTGGTATTTTCAATGTACGCAGATGCCGCAGATTACAACGAATGGAAAACGGGCCGAAGAGCTACGGCCATGACATTTTCAGCTGCAGCTTTCTCGCAAAAGCTAGGAGGAGCCTTAGCGGGAGCGACCATAGGTTGGTTATTGGCAAGTATGGGGTATCAGGCGAATCAAGTGCAAAGTGCGGAATCTCAATGGGGGATTGTGTTGTTAATGTCTCTTATTCCTGCCGGCTTTGCGGCACTCTCTCTGTTTTTTATCACGCGCTATCCGTTAGATGAAAAGAGTGTAAGTGAAATGCAAAAGGACTTACTTGATAGAGGCAATAAGGAGTCGCTATGACTGGGCAAAAAGTGCCTTACTATCAATGTGATGTGACAAAGGCCGTAGTATTAACATCGCCCTTGAGTATGCCTAAAGCAGCAGGTTTCTTATGGAATAAGAAAATGATGTTGCAAATGAATTGTAGGGGGTATGCCGTTGCACAATTTATGCAGCCAGAACCTACAAAATATTCAACAGGGCCAAGTTTAGAGGCGACAACCTTTATGCAACCTGAGCATCATTATCATGCTCAACACCCTGGACGGTTTTTCTATGTGAAAAGCCATAACGATAACCAATTATACTCGCTGCCTTTCGAACCTGTGCGCCACGTGCCTGCAATATTTGAGTTTCACATTCTTGAACATGCATTGATGTGGAAAATTCGCCATGGCGATTTATTTTTTGAGTTAAAAGTAGAGTTGGTGCCAGATAGAGGTGCGGAATTATGGACTTTGCGGATTGAAAATGTGGGAGAAACCGCGCAAAAGTTTGAGCTCTACCCCTGTTTTTCAATTGGCTTTTTATCTTGGATGAATCAGTCAGCGGACTTTAATGAACAGCTAAATGGCATTGTCGGAAATAAAATTACGCCTTACCAGAAATTAGATGATTACTACCGTAACAAACACTTAAAAGAACGTACATTCTTACTTGCAGATGCGCCAATTACAAGCTGGTGCGCTAATGCCGAAAGCTTTGAAGGGCTGGGTGGCTTGCATAATCCTGATAGCGTCGCACTAACTGAATTGAACCGTCAAAGCGCAAAATACGAAGTCCCAATAGCTGCATTACAGCAAACCGTAGAGTTGGAACGGGGAAGCTCAAAAATCTTCAGGTACCTGTTTGGCGCAGAATCAAATGAAAAAGAAATTTCGGCATTAAAAAACGAATTTTTAACTAAGCAAGGCGCTACCCAGGTTAGTGCGGCGAACGCCATCTATAACACTAGGGTCACTCCGGCATTAAAAATAAAAACACCGGACCAAGACTTTGATCGCTTCGTAAATCAATGGTTGCCTCGGCAAGCCTTTTACCATGGTGATGTAAACCGCCTAACGACAGATCCACAAACCAGAAATTACTTGCAAGACGCAATGGGAATGGCCTACTTAGGAGGGAGATCTACACGAGAAGCGCTGGCAATGGCGTTGTCTCAACAAAATTCTGATGGCTCTATGCCTGACGGTGTCTTGTTACATGTAAACGCCGAATTAAAATATATTAATCAGATTCCCCATTCGGATCATTGTGTGTGGTTACCTATATGCTTGAAATCGTACTTAAACGAAACTGATGATAGCGATTTTTTGGAAGAGCCGTTGCCTTTTGCTGACAAAGCAGAAAATGCCACTGTAGCTGAACACTTAGATTTGGCAATGCAGTGGTTAAAAGCCAATCTCGATGACAATGGACTGAGCCTGATTCAGCAAGGGGATTGGTGTGACCCAATGAATATGGTTGGTCATAAAGGCAAAGGTGTGTCTGCATGGCTAACTATGGCGACATCGTATGCCTGGATTGAATGGGCGTCGATATGCCGGTGGGTTGGAGATAGCAAGAAAAGCTTATATTGGCAGCATGAAGCAAACGCGATGAACAATCGGGGTCACAGGGCGTTTTGGAAAGATAAGTGGTTTGCCCGAGGAATTACTGATGATGGGCGTTTATTTGGAACCCAGGCTGATAATGAAGGTAAAATGTACCTTAATCCGCAAAGCTGGGCCATGCTCAGTGGCATGCTTCCTTCAAATGAAGCCCAGTCTTTAATTGAAAAAGTTAAACAAAATTTAGATACACCTTATGGGCCAGTAATGTTATCACCTGCCTATACTGAAATGGTTGAAGATATTGGCCGAATGACACAGAAATACCCAGGTTCAGCGGAAAATGGTTCTGTATATAACCATGCTGCCGCGTTCTACGGGTTTGCCTTGTATCAATATGGTTTTGCCAATGAAGGGTTTAAAGTGTTGAAAAAAATGCTGGTTACCCCCGAAGATGTTTTGCAACGAGGGCAGTTACCTGTATTTATACCTAACTATTATCGCGGTGCATGGAAAGAAAACCCATCTCATGCTGGGCGTTCCAGTCAATTGTTTAATACTGGCACGACTGCTTGGTTTTATCGCACTCTTGTAGAGGGCTTGTTTGGCTTGTCTGGAAATTCCAAAGGTTTGCATATTAACCCTCAATTACCAGATGAATGGGATAAGGTTTCAGTAACTCGACGCTTTCGTGGCGCACGTTTTGTGTTCGATATTCAAAAAGATCCTAATATTACCGAGATTCTTGTATTTATGGATGGAAAGCGACTTTCTGAACCTTTAATTACTGATATTGAAGCTAATAAACATTACGCAGTTACCGTAAAGGTTCCTCTATGAGTTCTGTTGTATTTGTTGTTATGGGGGTGAGTGGTTGCGGTAAGTCTGCTATTGCTCAGTTTCTCGCGAAAAGCTGTGGTGGCAAGTTTATTGAAGGCGATGATTTACATACTCGTGAAGCCAAACAGAAAATGTCAAGCGGTAAACCATTAAACGATTCTGATCGCGCCCCTTGGTTAAACCGCATTGTGTCTGAATGTTCTGGCCTAAAGGAAAGTGGGAAACCTATTTTTGTCACCTGCTCTGCATTAAAACAGCAATACCGAGATAGGCTGGGCCTTATACCTCTGTCTCTCTATTTCTTATATTTAGATATTACGCAAGAAACAGCCTGTGAACGAGTCACCAATCGAAAAGGACATTTCTTCCCGGAAAATATGGTGGCCAGCCAGTTTGATACCTTGGAACCTCCTTTAAGTCATCAAGATAATGTCATTTTCATTGATGCCAACGACTCTCTTGAAGTTGTTTTACAGGCGTCTTTAGCAAAAGTGAAATCTGTGATTAAGGGTGAGTAGATGAAGTGTATATTTCCCATTGTTGCCTTAAGTATGATGGCTAACACCAGTGTGTTTGCCGAGCAACACATTTTCGATGTGAATTACGCTAAACGGGCTCCTTTTATTGATGGAAAAAGTGATGATGCGGAGTGGGGGCAAAGTCGGTGGCAAAACATCAATTTTCCTTTGATTGGTACGCTACCTGATTCAGCTGACTTTTCGGCTAAATACCGGCTCTTATGGGATCATGGCTATTTATATCTAAACGTAGTTGTTGTTGATGATGTGTTGTACGACAGGTTCCCCAATCCGTTGGAAAGGTATTGGGATGATGATTGCGTAGAAATCTTTATTGACGAAGACGCTTCAGGTGGAGACCATCTAAAAACGTACAATGCGTTTGCATATCATGTTGCTTTAGATGGAAACGTAGTCGATATTGGCCCTGATATCTCTCCGGATAGAACGCATTTTTTACTATTGAATGAACATGTTAGCAGTCGCTGGTCTAGAAGTAATAAATTTCCATATGAGACTAATTGGGAATTGAAAATTCAAGTTCACAACGATACCTTTTCTTCAACAACCAATCCCAATAAAAGTAGGGTTTACTTAGGTGAAAATAAAAAGATTGGGTTTATGCTAGCTTACTGTGACAACGATGGTGGTGAAGAGAGAGAGAGCTTTGTTGGCTCTCACTATATTGAAGCTGTAAATGGCGATAAGAATTTAGGTTACAAAACCGCTGATGTGTTTGGCACTATAAGATTAGTTAAATAACCTGAATCCTGTTTAAGAAACGTTACTCAATA
>CAYUZL010000170.1:0-4910 GCA_964449725.1 uncultured Alteromonas sp.
ATATCGCCCTTACTGTTTGTGTAATTGACTGATAAACCGGGCAGCAATAAATCAGTGGTTGTTGGGGCGGCTGTACCTTGAGTGAAGTTTTCTGTTTGGTAGCTTAATGATGTTTCGTACCGCCAGTGTGAGGCTGGTTTATGCCAAAAGCGGTGCCCGCTAAGGATCAGGGTCTCACTTTTTGTACTTTGATCACTGTCATCTAAAAATGAGTAACTTAGGTTTAATGTTGCGTAGTCACTATTAATGTTATCTAAGGGAATTTGATACAGGCTGGTGATTTCTTGTTCCCGTTCAGAAATAAAGGCTTCAGTTAAAATGGAATGACCTTTACCGTTGACCCAAGGCCGCCGCCAGGTAAAAGGTACTCGTAATCCAGTATCGGTAGAAACGCCTAGTCCCACATTGAAGTTATCTCTTGGTTTGTGGCTAAGGGTTATTTCTATTGGCACTTGATAGTCTTTTGCGCTTTCTACCACAGGCCTTGCAATCACGTGCTGAAAATAGCCCATGCTGTTTAGTGAACGGTTGAATTGAGTGACAAGCGCCGCGTCGTATTTATCACCCACTTTAAATGGACATAGGCGAGTAATAAGATGTTTGGCCTTATCATCTCCGTTAAAGATGAGTTCGCCAAAGTAATATTGAGGGCCACTTTCTGCGATAAGTAAAATACTGGCTGCATGGGAACTTCTTACAATATCAATACTGCTTATTTTCCAGCTGAAATCAAAAAAACCATTTGTCAGAGCATAATTAAACATGTGGGTTTTAAAAGCTGAATATTCGGGCTGAGAAAGGACATCGCCAATGCTTTGAGGGTAATTATAAAAGACGTCATGGAAGCCTTGGTTGTCTCTCCCTTCACCTAGAATTTCTCGGTTTAAGCTGGTGATTTTTAATGGCTCGCCTAAAGCAATATTTAAGTGCAATCTAGTGTCGATTAGCTCTGCTTCCACAGTGCTATCATAATAACCATAGGGCGCAACTGCTTGGGCAACGGCGTCTCGAATTTGTTTTTGCCAGAAAGCATCAAGAGAATGTTGCGACATTAGGTCTGTGGAGCTGAGCAACAAGGTTATATTGTCTTCAATGGTTTTATTTTTTATACCTTCAATTGACAACGATACGCCATGAGTGGGGCGAATGAGAATAATCATAAATACGCAAGAGAAAATGATTTTCAAAAGCTGATTAATGATAGTTCTCCCTGTTTACCCTGAAATTGCGTTAGTTAACTAAGTAATATTATGCCAAATTCTGTGTTCAACCGTGTACACTTACGCGCCGAAATTCACAAAAGACGCTATAGCAATGGAAGTTACACGACAATTTAATGCAAAACCGACTTTGGCGTTGCCTGAATTTATTGCTTTAGCTGCAATGTTAACGTCTTTAGTTGCGCTTAGTATTGACGCAATTTTACCTGCGATGGATTTACTGGCTAGAGACTTACACGCTTCAAGCTCTCAGCAGACTCAGCTCAGTATTTCAGTGTTCTTTGTCGGCATGGCATTGGGTCAATTATTTTTTGGTCCCTTTTCTGACGCAAAAGGCAGGTTACCAGCCATATCACTAGGACTGGTAATTTTTGGAATAGGTTCAGCCATATGTATGTTTTCTACCAATATGAACATGTTTTTGATTGGCAGAGTTGTTCAAGCCTTTGGTGCCAGCGGACCACGAATTGCGTCTACTGCAGCAATACGGGATATCTATTCTGGTAATGCCATGGCTAGGGTAATGTCGTTTATCATGATGGTGTTTATTTT
Source organism: uncultured Alteromonas sp. (assembly GCA_964449725.1). GTDB lineage: Bacteria > Pseudomonadota > Gammaproteobacteria > Enterobacterales > Alteromonadaceae > Alteromonas_F. Next base: position 1,773 of record CAYUZL010000170.1, read on the forward strand.
AGTGCCTATGCTCGCCCCCATCATAGGGCAATGGATCATTAACGCATATACATGGCATGGAATATTTGTGATGTTTATTACTGTGGGCGGAATATCTGGTGCGTGGTATTTTCTTCGTCAGCCCGAAACTTATCCGAAAGCCTTACGTAAATCATTTTCATGGGGGCAACTTAGGCAGTCTTTGACGTTTATTTTTAGTCATAGACAAGTGATGAATTACATCTTGGCGACAGGGTGTATATTTGGTTGTTTTCTTGCGTATATCAGTGCATCTCAAACCATATTTGTGGGTTATTATGGCCAAGAAGCAGCCTTTCCTTATATTTTTTCTAGTTTGGCTTTTTCCATCGGGTTGGCGTCCTACTTTAACGGTAAAATGGTGATGCGTTTTGGTATGCAAAAATTAGTTAAACATGCCCTGAGAGGCGCTATTAGTTTTTCGGTTGTGTTACTTGGCGTGCTGTATTTTTACAATGGCTTACCGCCATTACTGGTTACTTTGAGTGTACTTTTTGTCGGGTTTTTCTTTGTTGGTATCTTGTTTGGCAATATGAATGCCATGGCGATGGAACATTTAGGTCACATAGCAGGTTTGGGGGCAGCAATTGTAGGTTCTTTATCCAACGCTATTAGTGTGCCTGTGGCAATAGTCATTGATAGCTACTTAGATGGAAATCTGTACTCTATAGGAGTTGGCTTTTTAGTGTGTTTTAGCATCGCCAAAATCAATATGAAAATGGCTGCTTTGCACAGTAAATCGTAGAGTTATTGTTTTAGCTTTGGTCGTTTAAATTCAGCCCGTAAGCGTTGAGATTTTTGATAGGAACCGCATTCAATTCCATGGTCGTTAACCATACCCATAGACTGCATAAATGCATACATGGTTGTTGGGCCTACAAATTTCCACCCTCGTTTTTTTAATGCTTTTGACAAGGCCGTTGATTCTTCTGATTTTGCAATAAACGTCGGTATCCTATTTTCAGGATGTTGAGGTTCGAATTGCCAAACAAATGCAGCTAAGGATCCACATTCGGCAATAAGCTCTTTCGCCTTGCGTGCATTGTTTATTACGGCTTCTATTTTCCCTCGGTGCCTGACGATACCTTCGTTTTTGAGCAATCTATCTATGTCAGTTGCGTCATAATGGATAAGTTTGTTAATGTCGAAATTGTCGAAGGCAAGCCTAAACGCTTCTCGTTTTTTTAATATGGTTATCCAACTTAAACCTGCTTGAAACCCTTCAAGGCATAACTTTTCAAACAGACGAGTGTCGCTTTCTACTGGGTAGCCCCATTCTTCATCATGATATTTTATATACATTTCACTGCTAGAGCACCAAGCGCAGCGCACGATTCCGTCTTCGAATTTTTTTGTTTCAATCATGATGTAGGGATAAGTGATTTATGAGGTGGGTATTAGAGCACAAAAAAAAGCCCGACCAAAGGTCGGGCTAAAAAGTGCTTGGTTTAAGCACCTAACGACAGAAATAGGCTCAAAAAAATCCAAGCAGTCTAGGAAAACTCCCAGCGTAAATACGCGATTTACGCTTCTACAATCGCTTTCATTGCTGTCATGTATTGACGAAGCTCTGCGCCTACAGTTTCTACACCGTGTTCGCGAATTGCTTTGTTAACATCAACTAACTGCTTATTTTCAACAGAGTTATTAGAACTATTTAGACCTTTTCCAATTAAGCTTGTGTCAATTGAAGGCATGAATTTTTCTCTTAACAATGGAATTGCAGCATTTGCAAATAAGTAATTTCCGTATTCTGCTGTATCTGAAATAACCACGTTCATTTCATACAAACGCTTACGCGCTATGGTGTTAGAAATAAGTGGTGTTTCGTGTAATGACTCGTAATAAGCTGATTCTGGAAGAATTCCAGCTTCAACCATAACGTCAAATGCTAGTTCAACACCGGCTTTGATCATGGCTACTATTACGATGCCTTTATCAAAGAATTCTTGCTCGTCGATTTCACCTGTATATTTAGGTGCATTTTCAAAACCGGTTTGGCCGGTTTCTTCTCGCCAAGTCAATAAGTTAACATCGTCATTGGCCCAATCTTCCATCATGGTTGATGAAAACTGTCCGCTGATAATGTCGTCTTGATGTTTTTCAAACAAAGGACGAAGTAACGTAGTTAGCTCTTCGCTTAATGCGAAAGCTTTTAACTTAGCTGGATTGCTTAAGCGATCCATCATGTTAGTTACGCCACCAATTTTTAATGCTTCAGTAATCGTTTCAAGACCGAACTGAATTAATGCACCTGCATACGCTGCATCAATGCCGTCAGCAATCATTTTTTCGAAGCACAATACCGCTGCAGTTTGTTGCATACCACAAAGGATTGTTTGCTCGCCCATTAAGTCAGACTTAACTTCAGCAACGAAAGATGATGCAAGTACACCTGCACGGTCACCACCAGTTGCACTAGCAAGTGCTTTAGCTATCGACCAACCTTTACCTTGAGGGTCGTTTTCTGGGTGAACTGCGATAAGTGTAGGTACACCGAAACCACGCTTGTATTCTTCACGTACTTCAGTACCAGGACACTTAGGTGCACACATTACTACGGTAATGTCAGCACGGATTTGTTGGCCTTCTTCAACGATATTAAAACCGTGAGAATAACCTAATGTAGAGCCTTCTTTCATAAGAGGCATTACAGTTTCAACAACATTTGAGTGTTGTTTATCAGGTGTTAAGTTGTAAACGAGATCCGCATTTGGGATAAGGTCATCATAATTGCCAACAGTGAATCCGTTATCAGACGCACGTTGAAACGATTCTCTTTTTTCATCGATTGCGGCTTGACGTAATGCATAGCTTACGTCTAAACCTGAATCGCGCATGTTCAACCCTTGATTTAGGCCTTGTGCACCGCAGCCTACGATCACAATTTTTTTGCCTTTCAAGGTATCACAACCGTCGCTAAACTCGTCGCCTTGCATAAAGCGACACTGCCCTAATTGAGCAAGTTGAGCACGTAGTGATAAAGAGTTGAAGTAATTAGCCATAAATTTCCTATTCAAAATATCTTTGCGAGAGGTATTAGTTACCGCTCGATAATTGAACTCTACGCTAGTCTTTTTGTTTTGAAAAATGATATATTCGCAACACAGTATTTCATAA
>CAYUZL010000171.1:0-3698 GCA_964449725.1 uncultured Alteromonas sp.
AGATCACATTGAAGGTATCTTGCTCGCGAAAGATTTACTTGCGTATGCATTTCATCCTGAAAAAGAATTTCAGCTAAAAGACATACTTCGACCTGCGACCATAGTCCCTGAAAGTAAACGAGTCGATGCCCTGTTAAAAGAGTTTCGCCAGCAGCGCTACCACATGTCCATAGTCGTCGATGAATACGGCGGTGTGTCTGGTGTAGTGACAATCGAAGATATTTTAGAATTGATTGTAGGCGAAATAGAAGACGAACACGACGTAGAAGACGAAGGTACAGACGACATTCGTCCGCTGAATAAATCTACGTATTCGGTGAAAGCGCTCACGCCAGTAGAAGATTTCAACGCCTTTTTCGAAGTAAAATTTAACGAAGAAGATGCCGATACCATAGGCGGTATAGTGTTAAAAGCCATAGGCCACATGCCAAATACCAATGACGAAGTGACCATCAATGATATTCACTTTAAAATAACCAACTCGGACAAACGTAAACTTATACAATTAAAAGTGTCTGTACCGGCCTTGGAATAATGCAGTGTTAGCCCGTTACCTTCCCTACGTATTGGCTGCCTTAAGTGGTGGCCTTTTAGTTTTTGCTTATGCACCTTTCAATCTTTGGATAGTTGCGCCTATTGCAGTTATTACTGCATTTCGGCAATGGCGAAACCATCCAGACAAAGCCTTGTTGATTGGTTGGTTATTTGGACTCGGGTGGTTTGGGGCTGGTATTAGTTGGGTACATGTAAGCATTGCCCAATTTGGGGGCTTACCCCTCATTGTGTCTATTGCTTTAATGGCAGTGCTAAGCGCCTATTTAGCCTTATTTCCGGGAATAGCGCTTTGGCTTACATCAAAATACGCAGCTCCGGCATTTTGGCCAATAAGTCTCGCGGCAATTTGGTTTGTGATGGAGTTTATTCGAAGCTGGTTGCTTTCAGGCTTTCCTTGGTTAAGCCTTGGCTACACTCAATTGAACAGCCCCCTAAACGGCTGGATACCTGTTATAGGTGAAACCGGTGTCACCGCCCTATTCGTATTATTGTGCGCTATATTCGCGCTGTGGAATACAAAACGCAATTGGCATTACCAACTCACTATTGTGACAACCTGCATTGTTAGTGGCTGGATATTAAATAGGGTTAGCTGGACCGAACCGCATACGTCCCATACCGTTTCACTAGTCCAAGGCAACATAGAACAATCAATACGATGGGTACCAGAACAAGACCTTCCCACGTTACAAAAATACCAAGCATTAACTGAATTAGTGTGGGAAAGTGATATTATTGTGTGGCCAGAAGCGGCTATTCCCACCCTAGAAAGCCGTTCGCAGCCGTTTTTGGCGCAGCTAGATATAGAAGCAATACAAAATAAAGCGGCGTTAATAACGGGAATTGTGAACTACAATTTTGAAACCGAAGAAGCTTATAACAACCTGCTTGTTTTGGGGCAGTATCAGGCCAGCGACATTCATGGCCACTATCGGTATTTTCACAACAACCGCTACGCCAAACACCACTTACTGCCAATCGGCGAATTTGTTCCTCTAGAAAGTTTAATTAGGCCGCTGGCTCCGCTATTCGATTTACCCATGTCGTCGTTTAGTAGAGGTGACAATGTACAACCTAATTTAGTCGCAAAAGGGGCGAATATCGCACCGGCCATTTGTTTTGAAATTGCGTTTCCTCGACAACTCAGCTCCAATTTAAAACACGACACTGACATGATACTCACAGTAAGTAATGACGCGTGGTTTGGGCACTCTCACGGCCCGGATCAACATTTGCAAATTGCTCAAATGCGCGCAAAAGAATTTGGCCTGCCTGTCATTCGCAGCACAAACAACGGGGTTACTGCCGTTATCAACCACAAGGGGAAGATTCAAAGTCAATTACCCCAATTTGAAGCGGCAACCCTTACCGACAAGGTTCAAGCCACTCGGGGCAATACGCCCTACAGATTACTAGGCGATATTCCCATGTGGATGCTGGTGATGCTGATAGGTATTTTTGTCTATTTACGACAACGTAAAAACTAAAGCACGTCAATTAAAACAGCTCGGTCTAATACAACGCTCTATTTTCTCTACCTGTAAAATGAATGTGCCATTGCACCAAAGAGCTAATTCATGGTTCGAGATTTGCTTTACCTATTCAGTACGTTAATACATAGCGTTATTCACGCTGGCAAGTACCGAACTGAAAAGGCAAAATAATGAGCTCCAACCCAATAAACATCAATCGCAGAAATACGTTAAAAGCTATTGCTGCCGGTGCGTTGTACTCCGTTGCTGCATCAGAATTCGCAAGCGCCAATGCGTCTTCAAAGTTTGCCGAACTCATTAACATTCCCCATGATGTTAACCCAACGGATTTAGCCCAAAACGAGGATTTTTGGGAAAACATTGCCCTCTTTTACGACAAAGCCAATGGTATTGTGAATTTAGAGCATGGTTTTTGGGGAAAAATGTCTCGACCAGTGAAAGACAAGTACCTAGAGTATACGGAAAAAGTCAATACTGAACTGTCCTTCTATGCCCGTAAAAACTATGCAAAAGACAGCCAAGACAGTGCTCATAGCGTGGCCGCTGCATTAGGTGCAAAGAACACAGAAGTGGCGCTAACACGCAATGCAACTGAAGCCGTTCATAACCTACTAAGGCAATACAACGATTTTAGTAAAGGTCAAACTGTACTGTATACCGATATTGACTACCCTAGCTTTAAAGATGCCATGATTTGGCTAGCTAAATCTCAGAACGTAGAGCCCGTAAAAGTCATTCTTCCACCACAGGCAAATCAAACGCAAATACTCGATTTGTATATACACGCATTTGATAACAACCCGAACCTGAAATTAATGCTTTTGACCCATGTTAGTAACCAGCATGGATTGCTACTTCCCGTAGCGAAAATATCAGAAGAAGCGAAAAAGCGAGGCATCGATGTTATCTGTGACTGTGCCCAATCTTGGGGCTTAATAAATTTTAATATTGAAGAGTTAAACGTAGACTGGGCCGCATTTAACTTACACAAATGGATTGGAAGCCCAGTGGGCATTGGCGCCTTATATATGAAAGAAGGCAGCCTAAAAAAGATATCTCCCTACCCCGGAGAATTAGACCCCAGCAATACCGATATCAACAAACGACTTCATACCGCTACCGTTAACTTTGCAGCTGTGTTAACCGTCCCTACAGTCATGGCCTTTCATCAGGCTATTGGCCCTAAAAACAAAGCCGCACGGCTGCATTATTTGCATAGTTTATGGGCTGAAGAAGCTAAAAAAATGCCTCACATTGAAGTGCTGGGAGGTTCAGATCCAGCTTCACGCACAGGTATGGGCGCATTTCGCTTAAAGGGTAAAACCAGCTTAGATGAGGTTAGTGCGCTTCAAAAACATTTAGAAACTGAATTTGGTGTTTTTACAGTAATAAGAAAAGGCCTCGATAGCGGCTACTGTATACGGGTAACTCCACAGATATTCATTTCTGCGTCGGAAATTGCACAACTAGTCCATGCATTAAAACACATCAAAATAGTATAAATAATTACCTATAAGAAAGAATAGAACATGAAAAATAGAATACTAATCACAACGCTCATATTTGGTTTAACTACATCCACATTAAGTGTGGCTGACGAAACCACACCTGAACAACGAATTAAAACCGCAGGGTTAAACTTGCCTAAAC
>CAYUZL010000172.1:0-4990 GCA_964449725.1 uncultured Alteromonas sp.
GTGTTAGCATCAAGAGTAATGAATTCACTGAAGCCTATTGACGACACACAGGATATTGCGCTTTGTAACACACAAGACGGTAATACGACACAAATAAAAGCAATTTCCGACCATTACCCCGATATAAAAGCAATTCTCAATAGTCGGGATTTTTACAGCTGTGAATACCCATTTAATGAATTGGTTGATATGGCAAATGAGGCGTAAATTGGAAAGCACACAAAAAACACGGTAAATGAAATAATACGTGCAGCCATTTCATATGAAAAATCAGATACCTCCATGGCGCTAAAATTAATGCTAGTTGCAAAAAAAGTGAAACCTTTAGGGCCTATGGTAGTAAGAAAGGTGAAAGAATATCATGGTAAACTCAATGCTGATAAAAACGGTAAAAAATAAGACTAAGTCAAATACGAGAACACTCAAGCCGCATCCATTGCTACTATTAGCTGGTCTTTTTTGGATTGTTTTGCCGTCCGCCGCAGCATTTGCCTTCGATATGATTGCTCAGCGCGGCGCCCCCGGTTATTTGCCTGAGCACACGTTAGAATCCACCGTTTTCGCTCACGGGCAACAGCCTGACTTTATAGAGCAAGATATAGTACTAACAAAAGACGGCATTCCCATTGTTCTGCACGATATTCACCTCGAAACTGTGACTGATGTAGAAACGCAATTCCCAAATAAAAAACGCGCTGATGGTAGGTGGTATGCCATTGATTTTACATTAAATGAAATCAAACAGCTTCGTGTTCATGAAAGGCAAAATAAAAGTCAAATTCAGGTGTTTCCAACCCGCTATCAAGGCCTCGGCCATTTTACTATTGCCACCTTTGAAGAGCATATCACCACAATTATGTCTCTGAATAAGGCCACAGGTAGCAACATTGGTTTATACCCCGAAATAAAATCGCCTGAGTTTCATAAGGCCGAAGGTGTTGATATTAGCGCGACCCTAGTTCAGCTATTAAACCAATATAAACTGAATAATCACAATGCCAATATTATTGTGCAGTGTTTTGATTTTAACGAAATTAAAAGACTCAGAACCGAGCTAAATCTCAATACAAAATTAGTTCAGCTACTCGCCGAAAATGAATGGAATGAGTCTTCAACAGATTATGACTATTTGCAAACGGAAGCGGGGCTAACAGAACTTTCTCGTTATGTAGACGGTGTTGGTCCTTGGTTTAATCAACTGATTGAGCAATCTGAACAGCAATGGCAATACACTGGATTAACCCAAAAACTCAAAAAAACCACTTTATTTATTCATCCTTATACCTTCAGAGTCGATGCGCTACCTAAAGGACAAACGGCTCATTCTTTATTGTCGCTCTTAAATGAAATTCCCGTTCATGGCATATTTACCGATCAGGTACCGCCAGTAAAAGTATGGGCCGAGCAAACTAAGAACGACTAAGTTGCACTACAACCCGTCGGTTTTTTGCTCGCGCTTCGGGTGTATCATTGGGTGATATGTGTCTTCGTTCGCCATGACCCGTGACATCGATTCTATTGCCTTCAACCCCCATTTCTACAAAATACCCTTTTATGGTTTCAGCCCGCTCAACTGAAAGCTGTTGGTTTTTGTAGCGCGCGCCATAAGCATCTGAATAGCCGTCAACAAGTACTAGCTCTAAATTGTTATCTGCTTTTAAATACTCACCGATTCGGTTGAGTTGTTTCTGGGAATACCGCGTTAAATCAATACTATTACTTTCATACGTTAACACCGTATAAGCAATATCTTCAAAGCTATAAGGAAGCAAATTAGTAATACAATCGGTAAACGCAGTATAGGTATCATAGAAATTACTGGCATTTAAACTAACAACCACTTTATCGTTGTCGTTGTACCAATCTTGATAATGCAAAGTAGGCCGAAACCCTTTTTCTAACTCGGAGAGCATAGTCCATGCGACTTTTTCAGGTAAGTCACCATCGTACTGTGCTCGCAGTGTCATATCGGCAATTTTACGCTGTGCCTTTCCCGGCATCCACGACGGAGGCACCGAGTAAACAGCGGCAGTATCAAAATGCTTAGGAAGTAACTTCATATCTAAGTCAAACAACATATTCAGTTGTTTCGACGCAACACTACTGAAAATGGCAACACCATAGCCAGGTACATTGTGCTCCAGAGCACACTGAAGTTTTGAGTCGGTTTTTAACACCCATTGAGAAGATTCTATAGGTGCATTGTAATGACGCATTGCAGCATTTGCAGTTGTGCAAAGACCGATACTTATCGCGAGTGTTAAAAGTCGATATTTCATTGTGCTCGTTTCTTTCCCGTTAGCTCTACTCGTTATCGTCATTTAAAGAGATAGCTTTAGTCTTAATATAAGAGCTGTTGCCCGTCACCGCAAATGGTATAATTGTACTTATGCACTATTGATTGGTATCTCATGAGTAATTCTTCAGACACATTTAACACTCGTTTTCGCGGTTATTTTCCCGTTGTTATTGACGTAGAAACTGCGGGGTTTAACGCTAAAACTGACGCACTACTTGAAGTAGCCGCGGTGACATTGAAATTCGATGAAAACGGTTTCTTAGTGAAAGATGTTATTGAACATTACCATGTTATTCCATTCGAAGGCGCAAACATAGAACCCGCCGCCATTGAGTTTAACGGTATTGACCCTCATTGTGCGTTACGGGGCGCAGTGTCTGAAGAAGAAGCAATAAAAGGCTTGTGTAAAGCGGTTAGAAAAGCGCAAAAAGCAGCTGATTGCCAGCGCTCAGTTATTGTTGCTCACAATGCTCATTTCGATCAATCGTTTATCAATGCGGCAATTGAACGAGTCAATTTAAAGCGCTCACCTTTTCACCCCTTTGTTTCTTTTGATACAACCAGTCTTGCAGCTTTAACGCTTGGTCAAACTGTATTAGTTAAAGCGTGTCAGGCGGCAGGTATAAGTTTTGACCAAAAAGAAGCGCACAGTGCTTTATATGACACACAAAAAACGGCTGATCTTTTTTGCTATATGATCAACCGTTTTAAATCATTAGGGGGCTGGCCCTTAACTGACGAAAATTAAAGTTCGTCAGATTTTTCCGCTAAGTATTTAGCTACGCCTTCTGGACTAGCGTCCATTCCTGATTTACCTTGCTGCCAACCAGCAGGACACACTTCTCCGTGCTCTTCATGGAAGGCTAGCGCGTCAACCATACGCAGCATTTCGTCAATGTCTCTACCAAGAGGTAAGTCATTAATAACTTGGTGGCGAACAAGCCCTGTTTCATCAATTAAGAAAGAACCGCGGAACGCAACACCTGCATCAGGATGTTCAACATCGTAGGCTTGGCAAATTTCATGCTTAACATCAGCTACAAGCGTATATTGTACAGGACCAATTCCGCCTTCATTTACTGGCGTATTTCTCCACGCATTGTGAGAAAACTGAGAGTCGATTGATACCCCAATCACCTCTACACCACGTGATTTAAAATCTTCATAACGTTTATCAAATGCAATAAGTTCTGAAGGACAAACAAATGTGAAGTCTAAAGGATAAAAGAACACTACGGCTTTTTTACCTTTAACCGCTTCGCTGAAGACAAATTCGTCAACAATTTCGCCTGTTCCTAATACTGCTGCGGCTTTGAAATCTGGCGCTTGGCGCCCTACAAGTACACTCATATTTCACTCCAATTATAGTAAATTTTAATCCTAACTTTTCCCCATTAACTATTGGTGCTATTTAGTCAGAATCAAGCTGAAACAGGAATTATTTTCACTTGCAAAAATATCAAATAACAATTATTATCATTATCAGTTTATTTTAAAGAGTTTTCGCATGTTCGTTTGTATGTGTTTTGGTGTTACCGACAAAGACATAAAAAATGCAGTATCTAATCATGGTGCTGGGAATATGCGTGAACTAAAACAAATTGTAGAGTTAGGTTCAAATTGTGGAACCTGTATTCAACTCGCACAGAGTATTATTGATGAAACTATTGTTGATGAATCTTTATTCAAAAACGTAGGTTGATACAAATAATCGAAAAGAAAAAGCCGACATAACGTCGGCTTTTTTTATTCTGCGGCTTTATGTTTCTCTGCCGTTTCTTTGACTAAGCTTTGCAATTCACCTTGCTGGCTCATTTCCATGATGATGTCACAACCACCAACAAGCTCACCGTCTACCCAAAGTTGAGGGAACGTCGGCCAGTCTGCATATTTTGGCAATTCTGAACGAATATCAGGGTTTTGTAGAATATCCACATAAGCAAACGCTTCTCCGCAAGACATTAATGCTTGAGATGCTTGTGATGAAAAACCACAGCTAGGCAACTTAGGTGATCCTTTCATATACAACAAAATGGGGTTTTCGCTAATCTGCTCTTTGATACGTTCAATTGTGGTTTGTTCTGAACTATCCATACATTCTCTCTCTTAATGTCTGTTTCACGTCTTTATCTATGTGGGATTGTATTGGTTATTTTCAAGCAATCCAAGGTAAAACGTTTAAAACAACTTAATCAATAGCGCAATTGCCATTAATACGACATAAACCACAATTTGATGAGCAATATAAAAAAACAATGAGTGTTGTCCTAACCAAATAAGTGGCTTCATCCATGTTGCGGGCGTGGTTTTAGAGACTCGACCAACCAAAGAATAGGCGCTTACCATTCCCAATAAAAATACACCAAACCAAGGGATCAACGGAATGTAGTCTACGCTACTGGGGCGATGGCTCATTAACCCAAATGGATAGAGCCATAGGTTTGATACTAGCCCCCCTTTCCCCACAATAGCGTAAGTTATTAAAATAATAGCTGCGGGTATCAGCGCCCAATACTTCAATTGCTTAAAAAATGGCGCGAGCAAAAGTGCAGCGGTAAAAAAGTGTAAAACACCAAATTTGACAAATTTATCGGGGAACACTAACAATGTTATTAATGATATTGCTGCGGCAATTCCACCTAGCTTAAGTAACCGTTGGTTTAACCGCGGCCAGTTTACGCCATTTTGAGT
>CAYUZL010000173.1:0-4313 GCA_964449725.1 uncultured Alteromonas sp.
GTGTAATGATAGTCAATACCGTGCATACGCATAGTCACTTTTACACACAAGGTTTCTTTTTCAGCCTCTTTAGTCACTTCAAAGCTATAAGTTGCGCCTTCTGTTTCTACATCTGCTAGCTTTTTAACTAAGGATTCACCAAAAGACGTCAAAACAGCTTCATCAGTTAAACTTGCTTCGTCCAATTTCGCTTCATAAATCAATGACGTAAGTAAAGATTTTGGCATATGTCTGTGCATACGCGATATCATTTTCTCAACAGCCTGATATTGATTTACAAGAGATTCCAAAGCCACGCCAGATATAGCTGGTGCGTCTTCGCTTGTGTATAAAGATGCGTTATCAACAGCAATTGTTGTTAGGTGCATATTAAGTGCATCATCATCTTTTAGGTATTGCTCTTGTTTACCCTTTTTAATTTTATATAGAGGTGGTTGTGCGATATAAATGTAACCGCGCTCTAGAATTTCAGGCATTTGTCTGTAGAAGAAAGTGAGCAACAAAGTACGAATGTGAGATCCATCAACATCAGCATCAGTCATGATTATAATGCTGTGGTAACGCAATTTTTCAGGGTTATATTCGTCTCTACCAATACCACAACCTAAAGCGGTAATTAAGGTTGCGACTTCTTGAGAAGACAACATTTTATCGAAACGAGCTTTTTCTACGTTTAGAATTTTACCTTTCAAAGGCAAGATAGCTTGGTTTTTTCTATTACGCCCTTGCTTTGCTGAGCCTCCCGCAGAATCACCCTCCACTATATAGAGTTCACTGTGCGCAGGGTCTTTTTCTTGGCAATCAGCCAATTTACCAGGTAAGCCTGCTAAATCTAACGCACCTTTTCTTCTTGTCATTTCCCGAGCTTTACGAGCTGCTTCACGTGCTCTTGCCGCGTCAATTATTTTGCCAGCAATTGTTTTAGCATCACCAGGGCTTTCTAACAAAAATTCATTTAGTTTTTCGCCCATAGTCGTTTCTACTGCTGCTTTAACTTCAGAGGAAACTAGCTTATCTTTCGTTTGTGATGAGAATTTTGGATCTGGAACTTTTACAGATACAACGGCGGTTAGACCTTCTCTTGCGTCATCACCACTCGCATTTGTCTTCGCTTTTTTATTTAAACCTTCCTTTTCCATATAGGAATTTAAGGTTCTGGTAAGCGCCGATCTGAATCCAGCTAGGTGAGTACCACCATCCCTTTGAGGAATATTGTTGGTAAAAGTAAAAATATTTTCATTGAAACTGTCGTTCCATTGCATAGCGACTTCTACAGAAATTCCGTCTTCTCTAGTAGTTGTAAAATGGAATATTTTCTGATGAACCGGAGTTTTGTTTTTATTTAGATATTCTACGAAAGCTTGAATACCACCATCGTATTTGAAGTGGTCGTTACGCCCGTCTCTTTCGTCTTTCAAGTTAATTGAAATGCCAGAATTCAGAAATGAAAGCTCTCTTAATCGCTTAGCTAAAATATCGTAATGGAACTCAATATTCGTGAATGTTTCTTCACTTGGCCAAAACCTTACACCAGTACCTGTAGTTTCAGTTTCACCTGTTACGGCTAGAGGCTCTTGTGGCACACCGTGTTGATATTCCTGCTCATGAACTTTACCTTCACGTTCAATGCGTAACTTAAGCTTAGACGATAGAGCGTTTACAACTGATACACCTACACCGTGTAAACCACCAGAAACTTTATAAGAGTTATCATCAAACTTACCCCCAGCGTGAAGTACTGTCATGATTACTTCAGCAGCAGACACACCTTCTTCGCTATGAACAGCGGTAGGGATTCCTCGCCCATTATCGGAAACTGACACTGAATTATCACTATGAATGGTAACGAATATATCTGAGCAATAACCGGCAAGCGCTTCGTCTATTGAGTTATCTACCACTTCAAATACCATGTGATGTAGTCCTGAACCATCATCGGTATCACCAATGTACATTCCAGGACGCTTCCTTACTGCATCGAGTCCTTTTAAAACTTTAATACTTGAAGAATCGTAGTTATTCTCTTCTGCCATGTTTTACTCCTCTTTCACGCTACCATGTTCCACGTGAAACATTTTCTTATTGTCATATTTATTTGTAAATTTAAGCTGCTCTTTATCAATAGCCGTTACTAACACCTGCGCATTAGTTTTCACGAGTTCATCTAAAAACAATTCCCGTCGGCTTTCATCCAATTCAGCGCCTAAATCGTCAAGCAAAAATATACTTGCACTACCCGTTTTAGCATTAAACGCTTTTGTTTGTGCTAATAACAACGCAGCAACAATCATTCGTAATTGACCACGAGATAGAACTTCCGATGCATCTCTCCCCGCAATCTTAAATTTTATATCTGCTTTATGGGGCCCAACAGACGTTATCCCCATATGCCGATCATTTGAAAATCTTACCTGCATCGCATTAACAAGAGATTCACTTTCTTTCCACCCTTTATTATACTCTAGTTCAACTTGAAACTCTGATAAAAATTTAGCCTGTATTTCAGAAAAAATAGGTTTAAATTCTTCAATATACTTTTGGCGCATCACAGATAAGTCGGATGACAAGTCACAGAACTTCTGGTCCCAAATAGACACTTGTTTTAAATCTAAGTTTCGATTTTTCAACAACGCATTTCTTTGTTTTAATACTGTTTTGAAATTTCTAATCAGTCGACTATAAGAATGTTCCACGTGAAACACTCCCCAATCAAGAAACCTACGTCTATCTTTTGGCGACCCTAATATCAAGTCAGTACTCTGAGGGGTAAAGAGTTGGACAGGAAAAAGGCTAACCAACTCAGTTAAACGCTTCCCTCTCTCACCATTTATTTGACATAGAAACTCTTTGTTACGAGTCCGAGAAAGACCTACTTTAAAATATTCAAAAGAACTAGAGCTAGTTGTTGGTTTGGCAATTGCAAATAACGAAAAGGAATTAGCGTCATGTTGGATACAACTGCTCAATTTATTAGTTCGAAACGAACGTCCAAAGCCAAGCAGATAAACAGATTCAATTACTGAGGACTTTCCACTGCCATTCTTACCAAGGAAAATATTTAAATTAGCAGATAGTTCTAAAGAATTTTTGGGGGAGTTCCTAAAATTAGTGGTATCAATTCGTTCTATAATCATAAAAAGCGCAATGCACCCCTAAAGGCGCATTGGCATAATAACATAAAGCGCAGCGTCATCTTCAGCATCTTCAATCAACGCACTCGCATTAGCATCTGAAAGACTGATTTTAACAGTGTTAGATTTAAGAGAATTAAGTACATCAATTAAATAAGCGACATTAAATCCTATCTCAAGATCTCCGCCCTCATAATCGATATCAACAATTTCTTCCGCTTCCTCTTGCTCCGGGTTATTAGCTGTTATTTTCAATTCACCTGAAGAAAGGTTTAATCGAACACCTCTGAATTTTTCGTTAGATAATATAGCTGCACGAGAAAATGCTTCTTTTAATATATCCTTACTCGCGACTATAACTTTATCACCTTCTTTAGGAAGTACTCGGCGATAATCAGGGAAACGACCATCAACTAATTTACTAGTAAATATAAAGTCAGCAGAAAAAACTCGAAGATGATTTGCACCCATCTGAATTTTAATCAACTTATCACTAGTCTCAATAAGACGAGATATTTCCATAACGCCTTTACGCGGTACGATAACTTGGCGCTCAGGTAATTGATTCGCATCATAGCTTTTGCGACACAGCGCCAGCCTATGGCCATCAGTAGCAACAGTACGAATAAGGCCCTGCTCTGTTTCAAGAGACATACCATTAAGATAGTAACGAACATCTTGCTGCGCCATGGAAAAGTGCGTGCTGTCGATTAAACGTTTAAAATCATCACATGAAATTTCGAATTCGGTTTCGCCTTCCCAATCTTCTAAATTAGGGTAATCATCAGCTGACAATGTAGACAGAACATACCGTCCTCGTCCGGCCTTTAAAATAGCCTTAGAACCATCTACTGAAAAAGAAATTTGACTTCCATCAGACAAACCGCGACAGATATCTAAAAGTTTTTTGGCAGGAACAGTAATTTCACCATCGATATGTTCTTCTTCTAATTTAGCACTAGAAATAAGCTCGACTTCCAAATCAGTACCTGTAAACCATAGTGAACCTTCACTAACCTTTAGCAAGACGTTAGATAAAATAGGTAAAGTATGGCGTCTTTCGACTGCGCCAGAAACCAACTGAAGTGGCTGTAAAAAAGCTTCACGACTAATTGTAAATTTCATTTTCTCAAGTACTCTCTCATAAAAGACTTAACTAAGAAGATAAGGTGCGTATTAGGT
>CAYUZL010000174.1:0-12263 GCA_964449725.1 uncultured Alteromonas sp.
ACCTAAAAGCGTCTTTGCGCTATATCGATAAACAGATTGCGCTATCCAAAGAAATTCAAAAAGAAAGTGAAAGCGACAAACTTATACTCGAAAAAGCCAAGTTACATTCACATAGAATGGAAATAGAGCTGGAGTCATTAAGAGAAAAAGCCAAGCTTGATCAACTTGAGCTTATCAAGAAAAGTAATGAAGTCGAAATTGCAGGACAAGCAAGACGAATCTCTGAATTGGAACTAACTAAGAACAAATACGCCAGTATTGCCTTAGCATCTTTGTTAGTAGTATGTCTGGGCTTAGTGCTGTTTATCTACAGAAGATTTATTGATACCAAAAAAAGAAATCAAGAACTTGGGCAGCTCGCTACTCGCGACCCACTCACAAACTGTCACAATCGACGAGTATTATTTGATTTTCTAAATAGAGATTTATCCAATTTAGAACAGCTCGAAGAATATTGTATTATCATGGCAGACATAGATCACTTCAAAGAAGTGAACGATACCTTTGGTCACAGCATAGGTGACGAGGTAATAAAAGGTTTAGCAGCTGTACTGCAAAGCAAAGTTGAAGATAATCATACAGTTGCACGCTTTGGCGGCGAAGAGTTCTGTATTATCCTACCCGGTGCCACGCAAACTGACGCCATGAATATCGCCGAAACAATGCGTCATACAATCGAAACTAGTCAGTTTGAAGATACAAAAGTTACCTGTAGCTTTGGCGTAACCTCGATTAAGTTTAATGGAAAAACCTCCAAGGAACTAATTAACCAAGCCGACTTTGCCCTCTATGAATCGAAAAGCTGCGGCCGCAATCGCGTAACTCTGTGGACCAAAAGGTTTTAGTCTTCTATTAAACACGTATCAATACTAGTTTTACACTCGCATAGTATATTCAGCCCCTCTTAAATCATGATGAGGTTTGGCGGTTATACTTCGTATCTTAGCTTACACCATACATTTTGCGCCTTTCGTGAGGCTTCGATTAAACTGCGAAGGCAGAGGTTATGTCACTTTATTGCTAAAGTGCGATTTTACCCTTTACTTCTGATAGTGATAGCCTTGTAAATTTCGCAATACACCTTATATATACGCAAATAGTACTTGAACGAGAACATTATGGAACACTTAACAGGCCCAACTATTGTCGATATTACACTGGATAATTTTCAAAGCGTTATTCTTGAAGCGTCACTGGAAAAATTGGTCATGGTGGACTTCTGGGCCGATTGGTGCGCACCTTGTAAAGACTTGTTTCCTATTTTAGAAAAGCTTGCGGGTGAATATGCTGAACACATGATTTTGGCAAAAGTGAACTGTGAAGAACAACAGCAAATCGCTGCACAATTTGGTGTTCAAAATTTACCAACGGTTATGTTAGTGCAACAAGGGCAGCCAGTAGATGGTTTTGCAGGTGTTCAAACTGAAAGCACAATCCGAGAGTTGTTACAGAAATATTTACCTAGTCCTGAAGATGCCTTTATTGCTCAAGCGCAAGAGTTTATTACTCAAGGGAATTATCAAAGTGCATTTGCTCCGGCTAAACAGGCGTTAGACGCCAATAGTGACAATATTGATGCACGATACTTGTTCATTGATTGTGCCATAGAAAATGGTTCTATTGAGCAAGCAAAAGTCTTACTCGGCGAAATTAAGTTGGTAGACCAAGACGGTCGCTACCAGGCTTTGTTAGGTAAAGTTGAATTGGCTGAGCAAGCTGCAGAAACGCCAGAAATTAAAGCGTTACAACAGTTAGTTGAAAATGAACCTGAAAACGACCAAGCAAAAGTTGATTTAGCCATACAATTACAGCAAGCAAATAAACCGGAAGATGCGCTGAATCTTTTGCTAGCGGTATTGCGTAAAGATCTCAATTTTGGCGATGGGAAAAAAATAATGTTAGATATGTTGAATGCGCTGCCGGATGGAGAGCCATTGAAATCAGTATATCGACGTAAACTTTACTCTCTTTTGTACTAAGAGATAACTAAATTGCGGGTGTAATTCTGTTCAAATTTTTGTAGAATCCACGCCTAATTTTTTATCAGCTTTAGACTATGGCTAAGAATGTTGTTGTGCTCGGCACCCAATGGGGTGACGAGGGTAAAGGTAAGGTTGTCGATTTACTTACAGATCGCGCCAAATACGTAGTGCGTTATCAAGGTGGTCACAATGCGGGACACACGTTAGTTATTGATGGCGAAAAAACAGTACTCCACCTCATTCCATCAGGCATATTACGCGATAACGTTACCTGTATTATCGGTAACGGTGTTGTGCTTAGCCCTGAAGCGCTTATGAAAGAAACCGCAATGCTTGAAGAGCGCGGTGTTCCAGTAAAAGAGCGTTTGAAAATCAGTGAAGCATGCCCCCTTATTCTGCCTTATCACATTGCGTTAGACGTAGCCCGTGAAAAAGCCAGAGGCAGTAAAGCTATCGGCACTACGGGTCGAGGCATTGGTCCTGCATATGAAGATAAAGTGGCTAGACGCGGCGTACGAGTGGGTGATTTATTTGATCCTGAAAGCTTCGCGCTGAAGTTAAAAGAAGTTATGGAAGTACATAATTTTACGTTAACTGAGTACTACAAAGAAGAGGCTGTGGATTACGACAAAACACTGGCTGATGCACTTGCTATTGCTGATACATTGAAAGCTATGGTTGTTGATGTGACCGATGAATTGGATAAAGCCAATCAAACAGGTCAACAAATCATGTTTGAAGGTGCACAAGGTACTTTACTTGATATCGATCACGGAACCTATCCTTATGTTACCTCATCAAATACTACGGTCGGTGGTGTTGCTACGGGTGCCGGTTTTGGACCAATGCACTTAGATTACGTACTGGGTATTGTGAAAGCGTATACTACTCGCGTAGGATCGGGCCCATTCCCAACTGAGCTTGACGACGAAGTCGGTCAGCACTTAGGGGTAAAAGGCCATGAATTTGGTGCTACGACGGGTAGAAAACGTCGCACAGGTTGGTTTGATGCGGTTGCGATGAAACGCGCGGTACAAATTAATTCTATTACTGGCTTCTGCCTGACTAAACTAGACGTATTAGACGGTCTTGAAACTATCAAAATATGTGTTGGCTATAAGCATAAATGCGGTGCAATCAAAGATGTACCGCCTATGGCTGCCGAAGGATACGACGAAGTTATACCTGTTTATGAAGAAATGCCGGGTTGGTCTGCTACGACATTTGGTGTTCAAGATTACGACAAGCTTCCAGTTGAAGCGCAAAACTATATTCGTCGTCTTGAAGCAATTACAGGTGTTCCAGTTGATATCGTTTCAACAGGACCTGACCGTGTAGAAACCATTGTCTTAAGACACCCTTACGACGCATAAGGGGTTTTCTACTTAGTCGGATTCAGGTATGGTGCTGCTATTCTGTATCTGGTCCGACGTTATAATATGCATACTTTAGAAGACATCGAATCTACTCTTCTTTCCTTAAAAAATACATTCGCAACAGGCAAAACCAAAGCCTATCAATGGCGTATTGAACAGCTTAATGGACTGATGCGTTTATGCAAAGTTCACGAAAAAGACATTTGTGAAGCCTTGAGTCTCGACCTGCGCAAATGTTACACCGAAGCGTATCTCCAAGAAGTAGGCTATGTAAAAGCCGATATTAAACACACCCTAAAAAAGCTTAAAAAGTGGATGAAACCACGACGGGTTAGTACACCTTTATTGGCCTTTCCCGCAAAGAGCTTTCATCAGCCAGAACCTTTAGGCGTGGTGTTTATTATGGGGGCGTGGAATTTTCCATTTCAACTCGTACTTGCGCCTTTAGTTGCTGCGATTGGCGCAGGGAATTGTGCTTTAATCAAGCCTTCAGAGCTGACACCACACACATCTAAACTCATCGCTAATTTGATCCCTCAATATCTTGATAGTGACGCTTTTGCTGTAGTCGAAGGCGGAAAAGAGGTGAGTACTGATTTATTGAAACAACGCTTTGATCACATTTTTTATACCGGTGGAGAGGTTGTTGGAAAAATTGTCATGAAAGCAGCTTCTCAATACTTAACACCGGTGACGTTAGAGCTGGGTGGAAAAAGCCCCTGTATTGTTGATAAAGAGTGCAATTTACTTGTGGCGGCACGGCGTATAGTGTGGGGCAAGTGGAGCAATGCAGGACAAATTTGTATTGCCCCAGATTATTTATTGGTGCACGAAGACATTAAGAGTGAATTTGTTGATACGTTAAAGCAAGTCTTGCTAGAGCAGTTTGGCGATGACCCAAGCCTGAGTAAAGATTACGGGCGTATTATTAACGACGCACATTTTAAACGCCTTTTAACTTATATCGAAACTAGCCAGTGCGATGTTATTGGTGGTAAACACGATTCAGATAGCAGATTTATAGAGCCTACCTTGTTAGTAGAGCCAGAAAATAGTGCCTCAGTGATGCAAGAAGAAATCTTCGGGCCAATTTTACCTGTTATCAGCTTTTCAGATCACCAAGACGCTTTGGATAAAATTAATCAAGGTGAGAAACCTCTGGCGCTGTATTTGTTTTCGGGAAATGATGAAGTACAACAGCGATATTTGCTTAACACCAGTAGTGGCAATGTGTGTATTAACGACACTATGATATTTATGTCAAATTCAAACTTAGCATTTGGTGGTGTGGGTAATAGCGGTATGGGCCGTTACCACGGACAGTCGGGTTTTGATTTACTTAGCAACGTGAAAGCGGTGATGATAAGGCCTTTTATCTTAGATGTGTTTATTCGTTACGCACCTTTTAATAAATTCAAACTGACATTACTTAAATTTTTTCAGTGAGGTAAATATGGTTAGCCCCTTTCATCTAGCAATTCCAGTGACATCATTATCCGATGCCGATGTATTTTATGGAACAATTTTAGGCTGTGAAAAAGGGCGCAGTGATGCGTGCTGGATAGATTGGAACCTGTTTGGTCATCAGCTGGTTACTCACTTGGTTAAGGAGATGCCATCGTTACCTAAACATAACGAAGTCGATGGTAAACAGGTTCCTGTACCTCATTTTGGTGTGATTTTAACCTTACCGAAATGGAAAGAGTTAGTCTCTCGTTTGCAAGCGGCTAATATTAGTTTTGTCATTGAACCTTATATTCGCTTTGAAGGGCAACCGGGCGAGCAGGCAACATGCTTTTTCTTAGATCCCGCAGGGAATGCATTAGAGTTTAAAGCCTTCCAAAATAAGGATGATATTTTTGCGACCTAAACACCTAGTTAAGCTTGTTCTAACTGGTTTTGTATTTATTATCACCACTAGCTTTGTTATTGCTGAACAAGAGCTAACCTTGAGTTTATCAAAGGAACAACTTCAACGTATTGGTGAAAAAATTTATCACAATGAAACCGGCGGTAATGACGATTACCTTGTTGCTTGGAACCAAGGTGAAGCTTTTGCAAGTTTAGGTTTAGGTCACTTTATTTGGTTTCCGGCAGGTTTAGAGAGTCCTTTTACTGAGTCTTTTCCTTCATTATTGCTTTTTTTGCAAGGGCGCGGTGTTGACTTGCCTTTGGGGTTAACACCACACACTGATGCTTACTGGCAAACGAAAGCTGATTTCGATGCAAACAAAAACAGTAAACAGACTCAATCGCTAAAAGCTTTTTTAAAAAGTACTTCAGATTTACAGGTAGAATTTATTGTTCAACGTTTAGAGATTGCATTACCTTCTATACTGGAGAATGAGCCCAGCGATGATGAAAAAACAAGAATTAGCCAAGGTTTTCATCGTCTGTTAGAAACGGAACTAGGGGTGTATGCATTAATCGACTACGTGAACTTTAAAGGCGAGGGAACATCGCCCACTGAGAGATATAATGGTTTGGGCTGGGGATTATTGCAAGTATTAAAGAAAATGCCAGATGAACCACAAAATATCCATGAAGCATTTAGTCAATCTTGTAAGCAAGTGCTTACTTTTAGAGTTGATAATTCGCCTCAGCCAGATGTTGAAATACGCTGGCTAAAGGGGTGGGTAAAGCGCTGTGAAACTTACAAGCAGTCACTTAGCTAACCTCGTTTATCGCATTGCGTAAATACCCTTTTTGAGCGTCGAGCAATGTTTTAGCTTCAGTTACGTCTAAACCCGTTAGTACCATTAAAATGGCTAATTTGGCTTGATTGTTCGATTGTTGCAATGCGTGCTGAGCTACGTCTTTGTTGCATTCAGTGGCTTGCATGACAATGCGAACGGCTCTTGCTTCTAATTTTGCATTAGTGGCGTTAACGTCGACCATCAGGTTGCCATAGGTTTTACCCAGTTTCACCATGGTTGCTGTACTTAGCATGTTCAAAATGAGCTTTTGAGCCGTACCAGCCTTCATTCTGGTTGAACCTGTGAGCACTTCAGGTCCTACATTGGCGAGAATGGCTATATCAGCAGTCATAAGTAATTGAGAATCCTTATTGCAACTGATGCCTGCGGTTTTACAGCCTAGTGATTGTGACTAATGAAATGCACCTAACACATAAGGTGTGCGGCCACTTGCAGCAATGCCTACTAACGTATCTTTGGCACAAAGAGATAGGGTTTTTAAATCAGCTATACCTTGCTCTGAATTGTCTTCTGCACCTTCTACAGCGTGTTGAATTGCTGTGTTACCTCCGGCTATTACACCCACAACAAGGTTGTCAGGTACACTGAACGTCGGACGACATTCCGCTGCATCAAGTACTCCTAAGCGACCACTGGTTCCAGCCCCAATATAAATCAATCTTCCACCCTGCTGAATTGATTTTACGGCTTCATCTACACATTTGGCTATGGAAGGCAAAACCTTGCTGATTGCCGGTGCAACCTTGTGATCTTCTCGATTGATTAAGGTAACGAGGTCAAGGGTTGTGAGTATGTCTAACTGATTGCTTTCAGGGTTTACTTGCTCTGAAGACATAGCCTGTAATTCATTAATAATATTATCAACAGTGGGGGAGTCAGAAGGTGAAGGCATAAAATAAACGACAAGATAACGAATATATTCATCATATTGTGTTTGGGGAAGAAACGCCAAACTATCTCAAATTTTAATTCATTGTGTTTTCCTGATTAATTGACTTTAGATTTGCATTAGAATTAAAGTCGATTCACTACTATTCTGTAGTGCTTCAATGATAGTAGAAATGACAATATCCTGTTCGGCTTGAGATAAAGTTGGGTAGTGTAATGGTCCATTCGTATTATTGAGAAATATTACCTTACTGTCCTTACATTTGTTAATTAAACCAAGGAAGGCATAAACTAATGGCACCTAATTCGGACCTCACTCAATTGCTACAAACCCTTTTTGGGTTTCCTGCATTTCGCAATGGCCAACAGCAAGTAGTAGAAGGCTTACTTAATCAACGCTCTACACTAGCCATATTTCCAACTGGCTCAGGTAAGTCATTGTGTTATCAGTTTGCGGCGACTCAGTTGCCCCATTTAACCTTAGTGGTATCGCCACTGCTAGCCTTGATGAAAGACCAGCTCGAATTTTTACACAGTAAAGGTATCGCCGCAGCGAGTATCGACTCTACCTTAACCCCAGAGCAAAACAAGCAAGTGATGCACGATGTGCGTTCAGGGCAATGCAAAATATTAATGGTGTCGGTAGAACGTTTTAAAAACGAACGCTTTAGGCAGTTTATAGAATCAATTCAGGTGTCTATGCTGGTGGTTGATGAAGCTCACTGTATCTCAGAATGGGGCCACAACTTTCGGCCAGACTATTTAAAACTGCCCGCATATAAGCAAGAACTTAATATACCCTTAGTACTGTTACTCACGGCAACCGCCACTAAAAAAGTTAAACAAGATATGGCGAAAAGGTTTGCCATTACGCCAGACGACATCATACAAACAGGATTTTATAGGCCTAACTTAAACCTAAATGTGCTGCCCGTAGTTGAGGTGAATAAAAACCAAACCTTATTGCATGTTTTACAGCAGCAACAAGGCACAGGGATTGTGTATGTCACCTTGCAACAAACAGCCGAACTCGTCGCCCGCTTTTTACAGCAAAGTGGCTGCGTAGCAAAAGCCTATCACGCTGGGCTAGACAACGAGATCCGCCAGAGTATCCAACATGATTTCATGCACCAAAAATTACAGGTGGTGGTAGCTACTATCGCCTTTGGAATGGGAATAGACAAATCTGATATTCGCTTTGTGGTGCATTACGATTTACCCAAATCAATTGAAAACTACAGCCAAGAAATAGGCCGAGGTGGCCGTGATGGACAAACAGCCAATTGCACGGTACTGGCTAATTTAGATGGCTTAGTGACCATAGAAAACTTTGTATATGGTGACACTCCAGATTTGCCCGCTATTCAAAGAGTAATCGATGATATTGCCGCCCAAGGTACTGAGTTATCTAATAATGGTCAGTTCCAATGGGAAACCCAAATTAATAGCCTGTCGACCTTAAGTAATATCCGCCAGTTACCCTTAAAAACGTTATTAGTACAGCTAGAGTTAGCCAAAGTAATACGCCCTTTATATGCTTATTTTGCTGAATTTAAGTATAAATTCATCACAGACAAAGCGAGTATCTTGAGTCTCTTTACTAAAGAACGGGGCGATTTCCTTAATGCTATATTTACCCATACCGCTATGAAAAAGGTATGGGGAGTGGTGAATTTTAACGACATTTACCAAGCCTATGGCGCAGATCGCGGTAGGGTAGTAACTGCATTGGAATATTTGCACGAGCATAACTATATCGAATTAGCTTCACGTTTAATTACCGATGTTTATGAAGTTAATCAAGCAGCTTTGTTAGCCCCTGAGTTATCGAAAATATTAGCCCAATACTTCGCTGAAAATGAACACAAAGAAGTAAAACGTATTGCCACGTTAGTGCGATTTTTTGAATTAGATAAATGCTTAAACTTCAATTTATCCGCTTATTTTGACGATAAACAAGCGCCAGAGCAATGCGGCCATTGCAGTGTTTGTAATGGTCAAGTGGCAAAACTTACATACTCAAACCCGGTAGATACCCCAGATAAAACCCAAGTTGCAGAGGCTATGTCTGCGCTGCAAGCACACCTTGTAGATAAAACCGATGTGCCGTTAACCGAATCTATCTATTGTCGATTTCTAACCGCTATGACAATGCCCTTGTTTACCCGATTAAAAGTAAGACAGGTGACAGGGTTTGGTAGCTGTGAACACTGTCGCTATGCGGATGTTAAGCAGATTGTGGATGAGGTGATGGGCAATGCTTTTTAATGTGCTTTGAGCTCGGAGCAGGGCTTATAACATTGTCGTAAATTTCTCAAAGAGACTATTTTACGAGGTCAATTAACGTTAGCTTGGGATTAACTGACGATAGCAGCCCATAGTAGTCAAATAACAATCATGTATGACGGGCTATTGAATTAAAACATTAAATTGTGACATGGCCTGATTATGAGACCCGTCATCCCCTAGTTCTTTTGCCACTCGAGCTGTGTGTAAGAAGTAACCTGCATATACAGCCTTTAATTCTTGTTCTGTTAATTCAGATAAAAAATCACCATCAAAGCCACGCATCTGATGCATAAGTTTGAGTAACGCTTCGTGAGTTAACCACGAAATAGTCCCTTTCTTCTCGGCTCGATGAGACTCAGGAGCTTGATACTCAATGACCGGGAAATTATCAGTGTTAATGGGGTTACCGTTAACAACTTCAAGATTGTTATTAATTTCACCCACATAGTGAGAAAGTAAAGGCACGTGGCCTTTGGTGCCGTAATTGTTCAATGTATTGAGACTAGCCTGACGAAACGCCAGATGGTCTTTAAGTTGTCTGTCAGATTGGTGTCCAATTAACGCCATTACGGGTTTACTTGCAAAGAAATCACCTCGCCATACGGTTACTCTGGGAAATACCTCGTTCATTGTTCGGGCGATCACCCCAAACTCGACTTCACTGAGTTGATACATGGGTAACCACTGGACATACAAGCCTTGTTCGTTTAATCGCTTCAGTGCAGAGCCATAGTGTTCTTGTGTGTAAACATTGCCTACGCCTGCCCGCCAAGGAATAAACAAATCGGCAACAATGAGGTCAAATGTTTCTTTTGTGGCTTGTAAATAATGACGACCGTCTTCATTCACTACAGTCACTCTTTTGTCATTAAATAGTCCGTTGTTAAACTCGGAAAAATATTGTTTAGAGGCCGTGATCACTTCATCTACCAATTCAGCCACAACCACAGAAGAAACAGGATAATTCAACACAGTGCCAGAGGTTACGCCAGTACCCAACCCCAAATAAAATGTAGATTTAGCCTGACCATGTAAGATCATAGGCAAGTGGGTTTGCATGGCTTCCATTTGCGCCGCTTTGCTGCCGCCTAAGGCATACCAGTTATTGAGTTTGGTTTTTAAATTGCCGTCTTTTTCTACCACGGCCACAGTGCCAGCACTACTCTCCCACACTTGCAATAAACGTTCTTTTTTGTTGATAGGGTCAACGGGAACAACAGCCAAGTGATTAGGGCTAAGTAAAATAACGCAAACACTTATTGTGCCTACTGCATACCAGGTTTTAACCGAGAGTGTTTTAGCAAGTTGAGACAAAAGTAGTACACTAAAAAGCATATAACACAAAGCAATGACGTAAATAGATTGCCAAGTTCCTAACCATCGGAAAAGAACAAATCCCGCCGCCAAACTTCCTGCAATCGCTGCGAAAGTATTCAATCCATTTAATTTTCCCACCACTTCGCTGTAGTGATCTTTTGCGTGTTGTTCTACCAGCTTATACAAATAAGGCAAACACACACCCATAATCAAAACCGCAGGGCCAATAGTCATTGCCACTAAACCAATGGTATCGAATAGGTATTCAGCTAGCCCACTGCTGCCACCAAGGTAAGACATGTTGTGAGTAAATTGCATGTAAGCGAACGGTGTTAGCGCAATACTCAGCGCACTTAGCAACATAATTGCCGCCAACAAAAGCTGAGACTGTTTACCCTTTGCCAATATGTTGGCAAGGTACGCCCCCAATGATAGAGCGAATAAAAATACCACTAAGATGGCTGAGTATGTATAGGTAGAGTTTTGTAATACTTGAGAAAACAATCGGGTCCACAGCACTTGCAGTGCCAAACTGGCAAATCCTGACCACATTGCAACAAGCGCAATATATCGCGGCAAGGGTCTGGTAGTAGTCGCCTTTTTCGTTTTTGATTTTTGGCTTAATGACTCAGTGCGACCTCCACTTGATAAGGGGGCAGCAGGCACCTTTTGACGGAACAGTAATGCAATAATAGCCAAGGATATAGACACACCCATAGCTACAAAATAGGTTGCATCAAACCCATAGGCTTTCGGTAACCAAAATCCTCCGGCGATAGCACCAATACAGGCTCCAAGCGTATTGATAAAGTAAATCGAGGACACGCGGCGGGCAAACACACCTGACGAGTCGACAACAAGCTCAGCCATAACCGGTAAGGTTCCCCCCATAAAAAACGCAGGGATAGCCAAAAGAGGTAACGCCAAGGCCAACTTTATACCTAGCAACAACGCTGGATTGGTTTGTAAGCCCGTAAATAAAGCGCCGTAAATTCCGTTAAACGCAGGATACAAAGCGAAATACACCAGCGCACTCAAAGCAATCGCAATCTCCAGCATGGCATAGATGCCAAGGTAAATGCGAAAATGACTAGTATTGCTGATTTTTAAAACAGGAAAACGCCGTTTAAGCCACACGCCAATGTATCTTGCTCCTAGCCCTAAACCGAGGAAAAACGAAGCAGTCGTTACTGCTGCACTTTGCGTTGTGCCACCAAACAACAAGGATAGCTCTTTCATCCACATTATCTGATACAACAAACCGGCAATGCCCGAAAGGAAAAACATAATAAATAGAATACTGAGGTGGAGAATAGGCATGACTAGTAAAAACCAAATTAGAAAAACGTTGATGCTGGCGACGTGTAATACAGCTTACAATATAACATAACACCTAACGATACTCACAATCAGTGTTAGTTACGGCGTGTTAAATTGCTTGATCACCTTACCAATTACCTCAAACCACAAGTAAAAGCTTATCCGGCAAACATTAGGTAAAGTTCAGACGCGTTGCTGGCGATTGTCTTATAGGAGAGAGTAAGTGAATCAAAAACAGTTGTTAGGTATGAACGACGTATTGTTTCGCATATCATAAAGATATTGCTAAAGCCCGTGACGCGTTTATTTGCTATAAGAGGTTGGTAAAAATGGAAATGTGACTTTTCAGCCTTTTAATCGTTATAGATAAGTAC
>CAYUZL010000175.1:0-5356 GCA_964449725.1 uncultured Alteromonas sp.
GTATTAATCTTTCTGTTTATGCGCCTTCCCACGTCTTTTGTGCCCGATGAAGACCAAGGCGTACTAATGGTCGCCTTGCAATTACCAGCAGGTGCGACTCAAGAACGTGCAGATAAAGTCATAGAACAAGTTGAAGAGCACTTTATCAACAACGAAGCCGACGCTATGGCTTCTACATTTCTAGTTGCAGGTTTTGGCTTAAGCGGTAGCGGTCAAAATGTAGGTCTTGGATTTATACGCTTAAAAGATTGGTCTGAACGAGAGCATATGTCACAAAGTGCAGCCGCAGTTCAAGGTCGAGCAATGGGCGGACTTGGGCAGGTCAGAGACGCACAAATTTTTGCTCTAGCGCCTCCGTCTATTCCCGGCCTCGGCTCAACGGGTGGCTTTTCAATGGAATTACTGGATCCAAGTGGGCAAGGCAACGAAAAACTCACTGCCGCGGCCAATGCGCTGGTTATAGCTGCCAATCAAGACCCTAGCTTGCAAGGCGTACGTATCAGTATTTCTGCCGACACAGCACAATACGTTTTAGACATAGACAACGAAAAAGCAGGAGCACTAGGTGTTTCAGTAAGCGACATCAATAGCGTATTAACCACCGCTTGGGGTGGTAGTTATGTTAACGACTTCATTGATAGAGGCAGCGTGAAAAAAGTATACGTACAAGCGCGTGCTGATGCTCGCATGGTGCCAGAAGATTTAAACAAATGGAGCGTACGCAACAGTGATGGTGATATGGTGCCCTTCTCTGCTTTCACAACTAGCAGGTGGACAACAGGTTCACCCACTCTGTCGCGCTTTGATGGTGATTCGTCCATTCAAATACAGGGTAATGCCGCCACCGGTGTGAGTTCTGGTGTCGCCATGGAAGCCATGGAGAAATTAGTAGCAGAAACCACAGAAGGCTTTACCGTGGCTTGGAGTGGTTTGTCTTATGAAGAAAAAGAAGCAGGCTCCAACGCCACTTCCTTATATCTCTTTTCCTTGCTAGTAATATTCTTATGCCTTGCCGCACTGTACGAGAGCTGGTCTATCCCTTTGTCGGTGTTGTTAGTACTGCCTATTGGTGTGTTAGGTACCGTCATCGCCACGCAACTACGTGGGTTAGAAAACGATGTTTATTTTCAGGTTGGCTTACTCACAATCTTAGGGCTGACAGCAAAGAATGCGATCCTCATTGTTGAATTTGCAAAAGCCGCCGTAGATGAAGGACAAGACGTGGTCGCGGCTACTCTGCACGCATGTCGTCAGCGATTGCGCCCTATCGTCATGACCTCAATGGCCTTTGGTTTGGGTGTGTTACCATTAGTGATAAGTTCTGGCGCAGGCTCAGGTAGTCAACACGCAGTGGGCACAGGTGTTATCGGTGGTGTTGTTTCAGGCACGGTATTGGGTATTTTCATGATCCCACTCTTTTATGTGTTGGTATATAAGCTTTTTAATAGAACAACAAGCGCAACGACTCAGCAACAGGAGGGGCTATGAAGCACTCTCGTATTACCCCACTATTAAGTGTATCGATTGGCCTTGCTTTAACAGGTTGCGTCAATCTCGCCCCCGAATATACTCAACCCTCGGCGCCGATTACTGATAAATGGCCTGCCGTTCAAACGAATGAAGGCCAAGAGGCAAAAATAGACGAGCTGGAATGGAGAGAGTTTTACGGCGATGAACGTTTACGTCAACTTATAGAGCTAGCGTTAAGTAATAACCGTTCGCTGCGACAAACTGTTTTTGCTGTGGAATCAGCTCGCGCTCAATTTAAGATAACCCGTGCAAATAGAGTCCCTTCACTCGATGGTACAGGTAGCAGCACAGCGCAGCGTTCCAATGGTGAAACTAGCCGTTCTTACAGTGCAACATTAGGCATTAGTGCGTTTGAATTAGATTTTTTTGGTCGTCTAAGAAACTTGCGCGAGCAAGCATTAGAGACATACCTTTCCAATGAAGAATCATTGCGCTCTATACGCATTACGTTGGTTGCAGAAGTTGCCTCTGCTTACTATACCCTTGCGGCAGATCAACAGCGTCTTAGGCTTGCTGAAAGTACCCTTGAGAGTCAGCAAAAGTCGTTAGATTTAACATTAAAAACCTTTGAAATCGGCACCACCTCTGGTTTAGATGTTGCTACGGCTTCAACCAGTGTTGATACTGCCCGCGCTGACATAGCGACGTACCAAATCCAAGTCGCTCAGGATCTCAACGCATTAACACTACTTGTTGGCTTAGCTATCGATCCCGCATTAGTCGAAGACGCAGGCATAGGTATAACTGAGCCACTTGCACCATTAATTTCTGCTATTGGCCCCATAAATGAAGCTCCTTCTGAACTTCTCCAGCGACGTCCAGATGTTCTCGCGGCAGAACGTACATTACGGGCTGCAAATGCCAATATAGGCGCGGCTCGTGCAGCCCGTTTTCCCAGTATTACACTAACTACCAGTGCCGGTAGCTCTAGTAGCCAGCTATCTGATTTATTTGACGGTGGTACAGGCATATGGAGCTTTATCCCTTCAGTGTCCATCCCCATTTTTAATGATGGAGCGCTAAAAGCCAACGTACGACTTGCTGAGGCTCAGCGCAATGAAGCCTTAGCATCATACGAATACACCATACAAACGGCTTTTCAAGAAGTGTCTGATGCACTGAATGAACAAGAGAATATTCAAGAATTGGTCGCTGCTCGCCAGTCATTAGTGCAGGCAAATGAGAAAATTTACCGACTCACCGATGCTAGCTTTCGCAAAGGTCTGGAAAGTTCATTGTCCGTACTAACCGCACAACGGGAATACAATTCTGCGCAACTGGATATGATCACCACTCGATTGCAAGAAGCCAATAACTTGGTCACTCTTTATCGAGTATTAGGCGGTGGGTGGCAGCTTTAATAAAACCCTTTCTTAAACAGGGTTTGGATTATGCGATTCGAGTGACAATGGCATCAATAGTTCCTATATTGTTTGCCATTTTTGACACAATATCGTTTGCAAAAAAGGTAAGTTCTCCGTTCTTTTTAACGGTATAAACACCAGAACATCCCATTTTTTCAGCGAGTTCATCGTCTCGTGCAATACTCACGCACAAGGTAAACCAGTCTGCCTTAGGTACTCGTCGCATTTTTTTTGCGACTTTAATCGGTATTTCTTTCCAACCTAGATTTATATCATCGGTTGTCCAACCATTAGCATCACAAGTGATAGTTCCATCAGTCCAAGTGTCTGAGGGTACAGCGGATATCTCATACGATTCACCTTGTTCCACTAAAATACCCGAATGAGTGTACAAAGCCGCTGACGCTACACTGACGGCCATTGATTCACCTATTTCTAACGCATACCAATTAGATCTTGGGTTGTCGAAATAGTCACTAATACCTTTACCCGATTCATTGGCTTGACTAAAACTACACCAAACTTGGTGTGCTAAATTCATTAGTGATTTAGGTCGGTAATCCTTATCAAAAGCAATTCTATTCACAATTGAATAGTGAACAATAGGAGCATGTTTAGTGGATATTTGATCCTGATCGATCACACAGCAAATACGATCGTCTAAAGTTAGCCAATCACGAATTGGCCACCTGTCTTGTTGATGGTTTTTACCTAATTCATTCGGTGCTCGACGTATATCATCAAGACCAATTTTATTGATTAATTTTTCAGGTAAAAGGGCGTTTAATGCGTTTTCATCCGGTAACGTTAATGTGGGATCAATAAGGTTATGAGATTTCACTTGAAACGCGATCCATTCAATAAGACATGTTAAACTGATATCCGACAAACCATCTCGATAGTAGCCTCCCCCCACATCGCTATGAGCACCAGCAAACCACAACTCAACAATTCTAATTGGATCATAATTCATTAGCGTTGGTTGAAACGCTTTGCGCTTGTCATCTAAGCTTACCATGTGTACAGCTTGTTTGATTAAAGGCGAAAGCGTACAGCCTTTTTCAAATACTACATCATAATCAGGCCGATCCGACTGGCTTAAGTTCGGCAAGCCAATACTGGCAACAGTGTCAAACACCGCCAAATGAATAAAACTGTCACAGCCATCAGTTAAATAGGGTGATTTTTCTATTAGTTTTGAGCAAAAACGACGAGCAATGGCTGCACCTCTAGAAAACCCAGTAACGATAACTACATCGCCTATTTGGTAACTTCGATTAAAATCACCATACGCACGGTTTAAAATTGTCGCTATGTCTCTAGATTCTGGTGAAACGCCTTGATTAACAAGCCTCGACAACCAATCTCCATAGGTACCTACGCCTTGATAGTAAAAACATTGCTTGATTGAGTCATGATTTGATTCACCATACCTTTGGTCGGAATGAAGGTTTCCACCGCATAAGAAATGAAATTTCAGTATGTTAGTAATGTTGTCGTCTTCTTTCTTGCCTTTCTTTACTGTTTGGTGTGCGTCTTCAGGCTCATTTCCCGTTCCATCAAAATTGAATATTAACAGTGCCATGAAAAACCCTTCTAACAGTTAAAAAAGAACAGCAGATTAAAAAACATACAAATAGTACATCTTACCCTATGCTCTTTACAACAGTTGGTATTCTGACGT
Organism: uncultured Alteromonas sp.; assembly: GCA_964449725.1. GTDB lineage: Bacteria > Pseudomonadota > Gammaproteobacteria > Enterobacterales > Alteromonadaceae > Alteromonas_F. The sequence goes on from CAYUZL010000175.1 coordinate 4,579, forward strand.
ATTCAATCAGTTCAAACGAAACCTAAAAGGAAACCCAGTTCCTATTTATATGTAATTGGTTACATAAAACAGAAAAAACACCACTGACAAAAACAATATTGGCAAGGTGCGTTTTTGCACTTTAGTTAGAGTAGAAACTCCTGTGCGCTTCCATGTCATTAGTACGCCAGTGAACGACATCGCCGTAAGCATAATACCAAAGACAAACCATAGTAATTTAAGCCAAAAACCACCAAAGTCGCCAAAATGAAGAGGATCGACATATTCATTAATATAAGCTTGCGCGCCTATAGTATCTGGTGACCATGCCTCTACCACATCTAGTGTTTCAGGGTGAATATAAACCCGAAGCGCTCGATTTCGAATGACTGGATTACTTTTACTGACACCTCTAAGTTGAATAGGCGAAGTATTTGACCTAGGCATAAATAAAGCGGTTATTTCCCAGTTTTCATGAGTATCGTATGCTTTTGTAATAATTTCTCTAAATTCATCAACTGAAAAAACTATGGGTTCTTCCGACTCAAGCTGTTCTATTTTAGGACCTTTAGGCTCGATAGGTGATTGAGCAATGGCATTACCAAATTCATACAAATACCAAGCACCGGTAACCGCCATTAATATAGAAAACCATATTCCCCACAGCCCCATCACTTTATGAAGATCACTAAGTAAAATCCGTTTTCCTTCATTGAAACGTATGCGCCACAACGCTTTGCGCCAATTTCTCGTGGTTTTTAATCCTGTGTATATAGAAATTAAAAGAACAATAGATAAT
>CAYUZL010000176.1:0-2951 GCA_964449725.1 uncultured Alteromonas sp.
GTGCATTAGGGTGCCAATCGTCTATCGATAATTACTCTACGGGTCGAAACTTAGCCAACCCTGAACATAATTGGATAGTAAGTACTAGTGGCGAGAGGATCATAGTAATTCACAATATGCAGCAAATTGATGTGATGAGTAATGGCAATTATGAAATCATTAATTTAAGCGACAATACTCGCAGCAGCGAGGGCTTAAACATTCGATTGTTAAGCCAAGCCATTAAACATTTAACCCGATTTTCAGAATCTCATTAAATCAACATTCGTTATCAGGCTTAATAGTGGATAACTGGGAAGTAGCTACAATAGCGCCATTACGTTGTAAAATGTATTGGCGCTTTTGTTCTTCTAGACGAGATGTGAAGTAATAACTCCTTTTTACCTGCGCAGCTATTGCAGCCTCGATATCACGCCAACTATCTCCAATGAGTACGCTTTGTTCGGGATCTATATTGTGCTCATTTATGGCCGTGGTTAGCATGCCCGGCGAAGGCTTTCTGCATTCGCATTCTTTTAAGTAAGGCCCTTTACCTTCAGTTGGATGATGAGGACAATAATATATAGCGTCAATGTTAACGTTAGATTTTGCTAACGTCGTCTTCATCCAATAACTCAAGGCATGGAAATCTGTTTCTGAATAGTAACCGCGGCCAATTCCCGATTGGTTGGTAACGATAATCAACTTATACCCTGCCGTTTGAAAGCGTTGCATCAGCGCTACAATACCAGGGATCCAAACGAACTCTTCAGGCTTATACAGATACGCAATATCCTGATTAATGACACCATCACGGTCTAAAAAAAGGGCTTTATTTTTATTCATTGGTTTTTATTCTGTGAAAAAGCGTTCAATTAACGACTTAGGTACAGCTTCTATGTCAGGGTAAAGCCACTTAGGGGAATGATCTTTGTCGTTTAATCGCGCTATAACTCCTTCTTGAAACTCGCCGACCTCAGCACACCGGGTGCTCATCAATAGTTCCATTTGAAAACAGTTTTCTAAGGTCATGGTAACCCCTCTTCGCATTTGCTCCCACACCAAATGAGCACTAATTGGCGAGCCGGCTAAAAATGATTTTTTTGCTGTATGTAACCAAGGGGTTGTTGCGTCAATACTATTTATCAGAACGGATGCAGCTTGCAGGGATTGGGTTTTACCTATTTTTTCGAAAAAATCAGCGTACTGTTCGAATACAGACTCAACACTTTCATTAGGAAGACTTAAACCGCTTATTACACGACTAATTATGTCAACGGTAAGAGGTGTATTTTTACTAGTGGCCACAAGCTCATTAATCAAATCTGGTAGCGAATCATTGGGCAATAATGCTGACGCTAGGCCAACATTTATTGCATCATACGCACTGCAATGAGCTCCCGTTAACCCCAAAAATAAACCGACTCCATCAGGAAGCCGAGATAAAAAATAACTTGCCCCAACATCTGGGTACAAGCCAATGCTAATTTCAGGCATAGCTAATCTAGAACTGGGTGTAACAATTTTGTGGCTAGCGCCCGCAAATAATCCTAAACCTCCACCCATAACATAACCTTCACCAAAGGCAATTATGGGCTTTTGGTACTGATGAATAAACAAATCTAATTCATACTCAAGGGTGAAAAAATCACTGACCCCTTTTGGCATTCCCTTACCTTGTTTGACCATATCGCTATACATAGCAACAACATCGCCACCAGCACAAAATGCTTTATCTCCAGCACCAGAAATGAGTATGACAGACACAGAATCGTCGTATTGCCATTGCTTAAGCTCAGACAATAAGGCCCTTGCCATGTCGAAATTTAGTGCATTGTGGGAATTTGGGCTATTCAGCGTAACCTGCTTTATTACACTATTATCATTTAACTCTACATCATTAATGATAAGGGGAGCAGAGGAAACATTACTTGTATTCATTATCTTGTAATACGCGCCTACATGTTCAATAAAACAAAGTATACACAATTTCTAGGATGACGATTAACAAAGCTCTTGCTATGCTCAAAGTCAACCAATTGTAACTAATAGACACAATGGACCATCATTTACGCTTAGCCATCGTTGAAGATAATGCCACTGCACGTACTAACCTGCGGAGCCATTTACTGCCGTTAGGCACGTTTGACATCTATAGTTTTTGTAATGGCAATGAATTACGCTCTGCGTTAAAACGTATGACACTTGACGTTGTCATTATTGATTACCACTTAGGGCAACACAGAAACGGGGTCGATTGTATACATTCTCTATTAGTATCAGGGCATATTAAACCAAGTACCGGTATTATCTTTATGACCGGTGAACGCAGTGCCAAAGCCATTGGCCAAATAATGGATTTACACCCTGATGTATTAATTTTAAAACCCTATACCATGGCAGTGCTACTTCGCCACATTAACCATTATATTGAATCTCGGGAAATACTCTCTGAAGTCAAATTGTTAATGGATGCTAAGCATTTTGATGGCGCATTAAAACAAACAAAAGCCTTAGTGTTGCAAGCACAAAATAAAAGTGCGCCGTCGAGTAAATTTTTACCGGATTTAAATCGACTCTTTGCTCAATTGTTAGTTCAGAACGGTTACTATACCGCTGCCAATAAACTCTATGACTCAGTATTACAACGTTCTGATAAGGTACTCTGGGCTCATTGGGGGAAAATAAAATGCCAGTTCTTTTTAGGTGAATGGCAAAAGTGTGAAAGCACATTAAAGTTACTGTTAAGGTCTAGTTTTACACGTGACAAAGCATTTGAATGGTTGGCCAGTTTAAGTATAGAAGAAGAATCATATAGCGAAGCCTGTGAACATTTAGATAACATAAAGGTGAGCGATTTAAGCATGTCTGCTACAAAGTTGAAGACCTTTGCCTTTCGTAAACAAAATAAAATACTCGAAGGCATATCGCTGTTACAGAAGCAACGAGAGCACAATCGAAGTGTACGGGAA
>CAYUZL010000177.1:0-2536 GCA_964449725.1 uncultured Alteromonas sp.
GGCTCTCCACCGGCATTGGGGAAAATAACAGCCCAAGGCAATGATGATGGCCGTCCCCATAGTTCAGCGTTAATAAAGTTTCCAATATGCCCAGCCCCTAACCCTATAGGTACAAGAGGAGCTATGTAATCAGTGATAGGAAAAAAGTCACTATTCATCGCTTTTGACCTCCATGCAATGACCCCAATGACCCCGAGCAAAGCACCGTGAAAAGACATGCCACCGTGCCAAATTTGAAATAAAAATAAAGGGTTATGCAATAAAAAATCAAACTGATAAAAAACTACGTAACCAAGCCTTCCACCAATAATAATCCCAACGAAACACCAAAAGAGTAAATCTACAATTTGTATTTTTGTCCAACTCGTTTTTTCTTGTCTACGCAAGCCAAGGTATAGGGCGGCTATAAAACCAACAAGGTACATAAGGCCGTACCATTTTACACTGACAGACCCAAGGGTAAACATAACAGGGTCGATACCTGAAAAAATAAGGTACTCGTTTTTATTCATGCTCTAGAGCACTCCACTTATCATTTTCGCGCTGACCAACAACAAAAAAACAGCGAAAACTCGTTTCAACTTATCGGTATTCATATTTTGTCCATACTTAGCGCCGAGTGGCGCTACAAACACTGACGTTAGTGAAATACTCACTACTGCGGGGATAAAAAGATAACCATAAGCATACATGACATCCTCATTTACAGCGCTATCAAACAAAACGAAACTAAGGGTACCAAATAGCGCAATAATTAAACCACACGCAGATGAAACACCTATAGATGTACGCAAGGCCACACCGCACCAACATAACGCCGAAACCAAAATCGCGCCACCACCAATTCCCATTGCCGCCGACATAATCCCCGTGGCAATTCCCACCACGACAAGAAGTATTTTATTGGGAGTTTGTTCTTTAACTATCATTCTTCCGAATAACATATTCAATGCAATAGCAAAAGCAAACACAGCGATTATCACTGCCAGTAGTTCGCCGCTAACACGAGATACAAATTGCGCTCCGGCCACTGCGCCAAGTGCAACACCTAGGCCACAGAAAAGTAATATCTGTTTGTCTAAATTACCTAATTTAAAATGTGCTTTTGCAGAGAGAAAACCGGTAACCACAATAGTAGAAAGCGATGTCGCTACAGCCATGGGCATCGCGATAGACAAAGAAAGGTTGAAGTATTTCATGAGCAAGAAACTGAGTACTGGAACAATAATCAAGCCACCGCCAATACCAAGTAATCCAGCGAGCCATCCAACGACAATACCCATCAATAAACAGGATAGAACGACAATTCCTAGGGTATTCATTAACTCCCAGCTCGCACCAAACCACCGATGCCGTTTTTCTCTAAATAGAAGCTGAGTAACTCAAGTACTTGCGCTGGTGTGTCACAAGACAATGCCTCTGCCATAACCAGTTCAGCTTCTTTTAAATCTACGTTACGGATCACCCATTTTATTTTACGCAGGTTGTGAGGGCTCATACTGAGCTTTCGATACCCCATTGCCATTAGCAACAAGGCTCCGCCAGGTTCCCCAGCAAATTCACCACATACGGTAACCGGAATATTTAACGCATGGCTTTGGCTTACCACGCTAAACAATGCGTTAAGTACAGCAGGGTGGTATGTAGTAAAAAGACCGGCAACACGAGGATTATTGCGATCTACCGCCAGTAAGTATTGAGTAAGGTCATTACTTCCTACAGAGAAGAAGTCGACTAAACGAGCCAATTGGGGTAATTGATAAAGCACCGATGGCACTTCTAACATAATGCCAATTTTCGGTTTAAAAATAGTCACATTATCGCTTTTTGTTTCTTCTGTTACTTCCCCAAACGCCTGCTCGATAAGACGTTTAGCTTCAACAACTTCAGTAACAGAACTTATCATCGGCAACATAATACGCAAGTTATCAAACCCAGCACTGGCTTTTAACATTGCACGTATTTGAACAAGGAAGATCTCAGGGTGATCAAGTGTTGTGCGAATACCTCGCCACCCCAAAAATGGGTTTTCCTCAACAATAGGAAAATAGGGCAACGGTTTGTCGCCACCAATATCAAGGGTTCTTAACGTTACCTCTGATTCGGGTAGTTGTTTAAATATTCTTGCATAAAGGGCGATTTGTTCGCTTTCTGATGGAAAGCGGTCACTCAGCATAAAAGGAATTTCTGTTCGGTACAGCCCAATTCCTTTCGAATCATTAGTCTGAAACTCCTCTGCTTGAGCTGAAAGTCCCGCATTGGTCAATAGTGTAATATCTGAACCATCAAGTGTTTCTGCTGCCTTCCCCGCTTCGGCATCAATTCTTTTGGCTAATAAAGTTTCTTCAGCAACCAGACGCTGAAACTCTTCAAGCATCGCACTTTCTGGCGATATAACGACGTCACCTGAATAACCATCAAGTAATATTAGTTTATGGTTTAGTAGACTTGGTGATACGTTTTGTAACCCCATAACAGCAGGAACACCCATGGCTCTTGCTAAAATAGCCGCGTGGGAATTGTTAGAGCCCTTAAT
>CAYUZL010000178.1:0-8222 GCA_964449725.1 uncultured Alteromonas sp.
GCGTTAGATGATTCTTTGAAAAGACTACATACTGATTATGTGGATGTATACCAACTCCATTGGCCGAATCGACCAGGGCCGCATTTTGCTAAACACTGGCCTTGGCGCACTGACCCAACTCAGGTTGATGTGAAGAAAGAAAAAGCTGAAATGGCTGAGATTGTTTTAAAACTTGGAGAAAAAATCAAAGAAGGAAAAATACGTCATTGGGGGTTATCTGATGATACACCTTGGGGAATTCATACGTATTTGTCTTTGTGCGAAGAATTAGGTGTACCTAAGCCTGTTTCTATTCAAAATGAATTTAGTTTGTTACACGCAAAAGATTGGCCGTATTTAATTGAAACCTGTGCGTTTGAAAACGTCGCTTATTTACCTTGGTCTTCACTTGCCGCAGGTATGCTGACCGGCAAGTATTTAGATGGCGCTCGACCAAAAGGTTCTCGTTGGACAATGGAACAACGCCAAGGCTTGTTTAGAGACACTAAAGCCGCTCAAAACGCGACTAAAGCCTATATCTTAGTTGCAGAGAAACACGGGATCACGCCGGCTCAGCTTGCTTTGAAATGGGTGCAACAGGTTAGCGGGGTTACATCCACTATCATTGGCGCAACCAATACTGATCAATTAAAAGAAGACATCGATGCGTTTGTATCTCCAACCAGCGAAGAGCTAGTTGATGATATTCACGATGTGTTTAAACAGTACCCGGTACCCTTTTAGTCATATATCTGTAATAAAGGAGACATATCATTTAGGCAAATTATTTTGCGAAATGTGCTATGTCTCTTAAGAATGAACATATCCAAGCACCACCTAAAGATCTAGATAGCACCATAACGTTAGTCTTTAAATGGGTTTCATTGGCTTTTCTTGTTTTTTTAATGCTACAAGCCGTTAGTTTGATAGGTGGTGGCTTTAAACTCGCGACTGCTGATCATGCGAAAGCCTTGTTTGACTTTGCGTCTAATCCTATTATGGGCTTGATTATAGGGATGGTGTGTACTGCGTTGATTCAGTCATCTTCAACGGTAAGTTCTATTATTGTCGCGATGGTTGCAGGTGGATTGCCCATCACCATTGCTGTACCAATGATGATGGGAGCAAACATTGGTACTAGTATCACCAATACCATTGTTAGCTTAGGGCATGTAGCCAAAAAAGAAGAGTTCCAAAGAGCCTTTAATGCAGCAACCATTCACGATTTTTTCAATTTACTTTCTGTTGTTATTTTCTTACCCCTAGAAATTATGTTTGGATTGCTTGAAAAGCTGAGTGCTCAAATGGCGTCGTTTTTCACTACTGGCGCTACTGCGGATGTAAATTCCTTTAACCCAATTAAAGCACTGACTTCACCGTTTAATGATTTTGTTGGCCATATTTTAGCTTCTCTCCCACCGATTTATTTAGGTGTGGTAAAAGCGGTGATAGGGATTATTTTGATTGTAGTGGCTATTACCTACATGGGAAAAATAATGAAATCCTTAATGGTAGGAAAAGCGAAAGATGTTTTACATCGAAGTGTGGGTAAAGGGCCAATTACAGGAATTACATCCGGTACATTAGTGACAATATTGGTGCAATCTTCTTCAACAACCACATCTTTGATGGTGCCTTTAGTTGGTACGGGAGTGCTTAAAGCAAGGGATATTTACCCTTTCACTTTAGGGGCAAATATTGGTACTACCATCACTGCAATAATCGCGGCATTAGCAGTAACAGGGGCAAATGCTTCTTTTGCATTGCAGATCGCTTTAGTCCATTTTTTGTATAACGCTCTTGCAGTGTTACTTGTTTACGGCGTGCCATTTTTAAGAGAAATTCCTCCTAACCTTTCCTATTGGCTATCTATTAAGGTGTCTGAAAAGAAGGTGTTTGGCTTAGGGTATATTCTTGGCTTGTTTTTCGTGATCCCTTTGAGTGCAATTTTGATTAGCAACTAGCTTGTATTTAAATAAAAGTGGTTAGCTTGTTTAGCTTCATTTTAAAAAGCTATAGAAACCTCAACTGAAACCGTTTTTTGGTAAATGAATCTATTATAGGCAATATCGATTTTAGGTATGTTTATAATAAATCAAATTAACGAGCGGGCTGATTTTGATACGTTTGTGATTTTTATTTTGATTTACATGTGGTTATATAGGTATATATAAAGTTACTTATAATAAAAATACACCAATTAAATTTTTTATTTTGAAAATAGGAAAAGGATTTCAAATGATAACTGATCTTCGCAATGATTTATTCAAACTGACTTATACTCTTTTACCTGTCTTGGGCATAACGCTGTTATTTTCTGGTTGTAGTATTTCGCCAAGCACATCTTCTTTGGAAGCTGATAGCAAAAGTGACCTTGCTATTTCACTGAAAGCTAAATACGAAATAAATAAAAAGTTTGGCGCATCGGCTAACCTTATCGCACAATCAGGAGATGCTTCACAAGTGTTGGACGGGGGGAGCGAAAGAAATGAGCAAGGCCAAAGAGTGGAAGCTATTCAAATTGAAGAAACTAGACTAATAGCGAGTGAAGATGCCCCCTTAGAAGTGAACTACGATTTTGACTTACGCACTGCTTCTGTTTTGTTTGATTGGTATGCAGTTAATGGCGATTTTTATAAATTAACTGTGTCTCCCGGTGTTTCTTTAGCCAACTATAGTACAGATATACAAGTTGATAATTTGACATTTGACGTGTCCGAAAGTCAATTTCTGTTTGGGCTTCGCTTAGAACAAGATTTTAAATTAACCGAAAAGTTAAATGTCAGCTTAGATCTCGCTCGATTTGAAACGAATCGCAGCAACTTGTTTCAACTCGGTGGGGCTTTAGATTATCAACTTACTAAGAAACTGTCTGTTTCAGCTGGTTACCAATTTCAGATGTTTAGCGATAGTGAATCAGATAGTGAAGACGGTTGCTCCGTGAATGATTTAGCTAATGAATGTAATAATTCCGAGCTGGAGCTGGCAACAGAAGGCTTTTTATTAGGCTTGGAAATTAAATTTTAAAATAGGTTTCAGGAAAAACACTTAAATCAAACAGAAGCTAAGGCGTTAAAATAGACGCCTTAGCCCCCAAGTTGTTCTCTTAGAAGTTATATCTTGCAGAGAATTGTAAACGATTTAAATCGCCCTCTAAGTCACCTTCGGTTTCACGGCTTGCAAAACCATACTCAGCACCCACGGTTAAGCGCTTGGTTGGTGAATAAAGTAAATTCACTCTAGAACTATAAGATGACTCAGTAACACCTGTACCTGTGAGTACTGGGTCGTTATCAATACTGTTGGCTGAAAAGGTCACTGTACTTCTAAGTACTTCAGTCCATTTATGTCGATACGCTAGGGTAAAGCCGGTGCTATCGATAGCGTCTAAATTGTTATTTGCGTCTAGCGCGGCGCCATTGGCAATGTTAAGCGCGAAATAACGGCCTAGGCCAGAACCAGTTACAAAAGACAATCGTAAATCATCACCATTGGAGAACAAAATTTTACTGGAAATGTTAATACCAAAACCTGTTTCCGAGTCATCAACTTCGGCACCATTGTCAAACGCCAATTGGCGAGCGATACCTGCGGCTTTGATATATCCCCAGTCCTGTTTATAGGTGTAAGTTACCACTGCATCAGGTAGGAAGTTATCGTCACTTACAATGCGACTACCGCCGCCAAAGGGCGTGATTGTGGATTCTGGGTTTTCTAAAGCAAATTGCCAGTTACCAGATGAATAGCGAATTTGTGGTTGGCGAGCAAAGACAACACCGTCAGTCACACCAATAAAATCCAGTGTTTCAGGTAATATACTGGTATCCATAAAGGTGGACCATTGTTGCCCTATCAACCAATTTTTATATTCAATATAGGCATGGCGAACACGAGGCGTAAACGAGTTACTGATCCTTTCATTTCCACCATCGGTGACTAAGAAATCTATTTCAACTACGGCATTTAACTTATCCCCTGATTCTGTGGGCGTAGATGACGTTAGTCTTAATCTGGATTGTCTTATATGAAAATCAAGCTGTGGCCCTTCATCGCCTCCTGAAACCGGCGTTAAACTGGGTATATAAAAATCTCGTGTAAGGCTACCTGATGGAGGTGCACCTTCGGAATAATCACTGACTAAAGCGTCAAATTTTACATATCCGCTTAAAGAAAACTGGGTGTCGCCAATTGAAACAGCATTTGCATACGTGCCACTAACAGCAGAAGCTATACCGAAAGAGATTATTGCTGGACGAAATAAGCGTTTAGTTTTTTTCATTAGTCTATTCCAAGTGTTTTAGTGTGTGCTATTGATACAGTTACTTTTGCGGATCTCAACGGAAAAGCCAATCAAGAAATGCAAACTTGAGACTAAAGTCTTAACAAATATTTAACTTTCATTGAGTTAATACCAAGGTCGAATGTTATTTAATGTTAGATAGAGAGTAAAATTTATGTAATATTCAATGTGTTGAATCATCTTTTTAGAGAGTTAATTATGAATGAGACCGTTTTCCCTGTTCCTGAGTCTGTCTCCACCCGTGCTTTGTGTAAACCTGAAGACTATCACTCTATGTATCATGCCTCTATTTCTAACCCTGATAAATTCTGGGGTGAACAAGCGTCTATTTTGGAATGGTTCAAAGCGCCTACAAAAATAAGTAACGCTCAATTTTCTTCAAATGATGTGAGCATCAAATGGTTTGAGGATGGCGAGCTCAATGCCTGCTATAACTGTGTCGATCGCCATTTAGAAAAAAATGCCAATAAAACAGCTATTCTGTGGGAAGGGGACTCTCCCGACAATCATAAAGAAATTACCTATCAAGAAGTACACGATGAAGTGTGCAAATTGGCTAATGGCTTGTTGAAGCGTGGAGTGACAAAAGGCGACCGTGTGGCTATTTATATGCCAATGGTACCAGAAGCTGCCTATGCCATGTTAGCGTGTGCGAGAATTGGGGCGGTACACAGTGTTATTTTTGGCGGTTTCTCACCTAATGCCTTAGCAGACAGAATTAAAGACAGTGAAGCAAAGGCGGTACTGACCGCTGATGAAGGTCGCAGGAGTGGCAGAACTATTCCTTTAAAAGCGAATGTAGACGCTGCCTTAAACAAACCGGGTTGCGAGTCAGTTACTAGCGTGATCACATTGAAAGTCACAGGAGCTGAAATCAATTGGAACCCTGTAGATGTGTGCTGGAAAACGTTAACACAAAGCTGTGAAGCAAAGTGCGAACCTGCGGTGATGAATGCAGAAGACCCACTGTTTATTCTTTATACTTCTGGCTCAACCGGCACGCCCAAAGGTGTAGTACATACTACCGGTGGGTACTTGTTGTATACCGCACTCACGTTTAAATATATTTTCGATTATCAAGAAGGCGATACCTATTGGTGTACTGCTGATGTAGGCTGGATTACAGGCCATAGTTATATGGTGTACGGGCCTATGATTAACGGCGCAACCCAAGTGTTTTTTGAAGGCGTGCCTACCTATCCAGATGTGCGCAGAATCGCTCAAGTTGTTGAAAAATACAAGATTACTACCTTGTATACTGCCCCTACTGCTATTCGAGCGTTAATGGCCCATGGAGATAAACCTACTGAAGGCTGTGATGTATCGTCGCTTAAATTCTTAGGTTCAGTTGGAGAGCCTATAAACCCAGAAGCATGGCTTTGGTATCACAAACAGTACGGTGCCAATACGTGCCCTATTATGGATACTTGGTGGCAAACTGAAACAGGGGGAGTGATGATTACCCCTTTACCTGGCGTAACAGACTTAAAACCAGGCTCAGCATCAAGGCCATTTTTTGGTATTCAACCCGCTTTATTTGACGCAGAAGGGAAGGAATTAGAAGGCGAGAGCGAAGGTAATTTGATTATTAAAAACAGTTGGCCATCGCAAGCTCGTACTGTTTACGGTGATCATCAACGGTTTATCAGTACCTATTTTAGCGCCTACCCTGGGGTGTACTTTACGGGAGACGGCGCTCGTCGAGACAAAGACGGTTATTACTGGATCACTGGTCGTGTTGATGACGTGCTTAATGTATCTGGACACAGGTTGGGGACCGCCGAAATTGAAAGCGCGTTGGTTGCTCATGAGAAAGTATCAGAAGCTGCTGTGGTAGGTTTCCCCCATGATATTAAAGGCCAAGGCATTTACGTGTATGTAACGGTTAATGAAGGTGTTGAGGCTAACGACGAGTTGCGCACAGAGCTGGTTAAGTGGGTACGCTCAGAGCTAAGCCCCATTGCGGTACCGGATAAACTGCAATGGGCCCCTGGGTTACCCAAAACGCGCTCGGGGAAAATAATGCGTCGGATTTTGCGCAAAATTGCAGCGAATGAACACGATCAATTAGGGGATACGTCTACTTTGGCCGACCCTAGCGTAGTTGACACCCTAGTTAACGAAAGATTAATTCGATAAGGCTTGATACTTGACTACATTACTTATAGCCGATGATCACCCGCTGTATCGAGAGGCACTTAAAGGAATTTTGCACGGTGCCTTCGATGAGCTTGATATTATTGAAGCGTCGGACTTGGCTAATACCGTATTGGCCTTGGATGAGCAGGATGTCGATTTACTGTTACTTGATTTACATATGCCAGGTAGCCATGATTTATTTGGTTTATTGCATATATGCAAATTGTTTCCAGAAGTACCTATTGCCGTAGTATCAGGCATAGAAGATAAAAAACTCATTGCTAAAATTATGAGCGTTGGAGTACTTGGTTTTATTCCCAAAACGGCTAGCCGAGATGACATTCAACAAGGCGTAAATGCGATTTTGGAAGGGGATGTTTGGTTACCTGATAGTTTATCTAATCAGTTGCTAGAAGCCGATAATGCGTTTTCTGAATTAGCCAATAAGGTTGCCTCGTTAACCCCTTCTCAATACAAAGTGCTGTGTCATCTTCGAGATGGCCTTTTGAATAAACAAATTGGTTATAATTTGAATATTGCTGAGGCAACCGTTAAAGCTCATGTCACCGCTATATTTAAGAAGCTAAAAATCAATAATCGCACACAAGCGGTGTTAATTGCGTCTCAACTCGAATTAGAAGCACCTGATCATTCTCATTGATTAGATACCTTTTGAAGAAGCGCTCTAAGCTTCGCAGGTTTTAACGGCTTGTGAAGTAAATAAATAGCATTGTCTTCGCAGGTTTGCTTTAGCCCTTCCTCGTGGCTTGCGGTTATAAGCACAGCAAAAACTGAACGGTTTAAACTAGCGCGAATTTGTTTTACCAAGGCAATGCCATTTTTATTCGAGCTTAACTGGTAATCAACTAAAAGTATGTGAGGTGCAAAGCCGCCTAGCGCTGCGTGGGCATCAGAGGCATTGGTGCAGGTGCGTGAAGATACCTGCCATTTATTAAGTAGGGTCGTCAGCGCTTTTAAATTTTGCGCATCATCGTCAATGCACAGGGCTCTTAAACCACTCAAATTGTATACTTTAGGGGATTTTTGAGTGGGTAATTCTGGCTGAGATAGTTGCAGTGGCAAGGTAAAACGAAATTGAGTGCCTTTATTTTTGTTTGATTTCACAGACAAGTTGATCCCCAATAGTGCACACAGCCTTTTTACGACTCCAAGCCCTAATCCGACACCGGACTCTGAGTGATCTTCTCCGCGATAAAAATCGTTAAAGATGTTTGAAAGTTCACTGCCAGAAAGTCCTATTCCTGTATCAACAAAGAGAAACTGAGCTGTGTCATTGCAACTTGATATACGCACTACAACACGGCCTGACTCTGTGTATTTAATGGCATTGGAGAGTAGGTTCTGAACAATTCTGTACAAAAACTTTGTGTCACTAAGCACATAAATAGAATGAATACGGTAGCTAAGTTGTAGCCCTTTTTCTTTGGCTACCATAGAGAAGCTAGCCAAAAGAGGTTGTAACAAAGTACGTAAATCGATTGGCTCTATGTGTGCTTCCATTTTATTTTGATCTAACCGAGCAATATCTAGTAGCGTACTAATGAGTGATTCCCCTGCATCTAGACTTTGAGCTAGCTTGGAGACAATGTCTTTTTGTTCCGTCGGTAAGGCAAACTCTTGTAATGTACTTGTATATAAACTGGCGGCATTTAAAGGTTGAATAATGTCGTGGCTAGCCAAGGCTAGAAAGCGAGTTTTGCTTTTATTTGCTTCTTCAGCTATTTCTCGTGCTTGAATGAGTTCAAGCTCCACCGTTTTTCGTTTATCAATCTCCCTTCGCAAC
>CAYUZL010000179.1:0-4492 GCA_964449725.1 uncultured Alteromonas sp.
CTAATAAAGCGCGGATCATTGGCCTAGGCGATTCCAGTTACGATACCTACTGCTATGGCGCTATGACAATGGAAAAAAAATTAATTGCAGCAGGAAGTACACTAGTGACCCCTGTACACACAATCGATGTGTTACACCACCCCATACCTGAAGATGAAGCGGTAAAATGGGTAAATGAAAACTACTAATGCATGAATGATTTAGAACTAGACGCACTTAATAATCCTTTAAGTAACGATGCTAGAGTCGTTTATATGTTGGGTTTAAGACCTAATTTTAACAAGCAATCAGGACATACTAACCCACTAGATTATAAAGCCTTACTCAGTTTAGTTAATGGGAAAGAGGCTAAACTGACTCGTGGAAGGCAAGTTAACGCGTTAATAAAAGAATTGATCTCCGTCAATTTAGTTGCACTATTGCCCAATGACGATATTCAATTATCGTTAAACGGGAAAATATTGTTGTTACCAAAATACAACGAAGAAACAAGCCCAAAATTAAAAGCGACGAAAGTCCTTTCCAATAAAACCCCAATACACCGAGATTGGGAGCCAAACAAAGACACCTTTATTGATATTTGTACACTAATAGGTGTCATTGAAACTGAATATTCACAAGAAGAACTAGGTGAATTTATTGCATATTGGCTAGGAAGAACCGAGGTAAACCATAGCGAATATCAATGGACGCAAAAGTTTGCGCAACAATTAAAGCGCAATAGAACCTCTGTAGAGTCTAGTTTAAGCAAGCAAACAGGCACTCAAACTCATACAAACACAGTTTCTTCTCTCGAGGCAGATGACAATGCCAAGCGCCTAGTGGCAAAATACAAGAAAACGAAAAACAATAAATAGGTTTTTACCCATGGAATCTTTTAAAAATAAGCTCGATAAATTAGCGCGTTCATTAGGTAAACCTGAAATAAGTCAAAATACCATTGATTACAAATCAATGCGTAAAGTTTACGACCAACAAGCTAATGACGATATTAAGCAGTTACAACAACATACCAAGCTAAAACGCATTGAAGCGATACACGGTAAATCTGACTTAAACCCCAAATGGACCTTTGAAAACTTATCTAGAGACAGTGAAGACGTAATAGAAGCAATTAGCATAGCGGAATCCTTCATTGCAGCACACGATGATTTAGAGTGGCGTACAAGTAGCTCACACATGATGCTGTTCTACGGCGATTATGGAAGAGGAAAGTCTCATATAGCCGGTGCAATCGCTCACAAGCTTATCGATCAGCATGAAATAAGCGTTTTATATAGACAGCTATCGACACTTTTAGAAATGCGCTTTTTTTCCTATGATTTTTCTTCTCAGGACAACATCGGAGAAAAATTTAGACAAGCACATCAACAATTATTAGATGTAGATTTACTTATATTAGATGAAGTTTGCGTAAACGAAACCGTATTAAAAAAGAATGCGCAAAGCTGGTTAGGCCATGTACTACGCCAACGTTCCGCTGATAACAAAAACTGTATACTGATATCAAATCACAATTTAAAAGAGCTAGAACACGCTCTAGGCAAGTATTGCTTTGAATCAATAAAAGAATACGATACCTATAAAGTTAGATTCAGCGGCCCTAGCAGACGAAACACAATCGTACCCGAAATACCTGAATCCCATTCAAGTAATAGCTACAAACCGAATCAAGTAAAGTGATTAACCTGACCCCTGTTTAATAAATCGCGCTCGGTGCTGTTAGAATTAGCACTTTCAAACAAACACTTGCACCAATCCTTAAACAGGATTCAGATTAATTTTTCTCTCTTAATTACCTTCTAAAACGATAAAAAATGAATGAATAATCTTTATTTCTAATAAAGATTATTCATTCACCTACACCTAAAAAATAATTACTTCTAAAATCACACAATACTATCCACATTACACATCCTTTAATTTTGTTAGCTTCTAACAGTTTATCCCCAAAATAATGACAACTTATTATTAGCTGTGGATAAGATCATCCTAGATCATGTGAATAACCGAGTTATAGTTTAATAATATTCAATGTACAATTTTTAACCTGTGAATAAATCAACACCTTATACACATGTTCTAAACCTGATCAAAATAGACTTATACAAACGTTATTATGTTATTCAAAATATTGTTTTAATTAGAAAAAAAGTGGTTATCCACAAAAAAAGGATAACCTAATAATAGTAATAATAAAGATCTATATAAGTTCTTTATAAATATTAAAGAAGTCGCTTCGCTCAATAATAGGCTAAAATTGTAGCAATTTTGACCATTCCAAATTGGCTCATTCTTAGCTAGAATACGCGACCAATTTTCTACCCTAAGGTGTATGTATGTATTACCACCAAAATTTTGACGTCATTGTTGTTGGCGGTGGGCATGCTGGAACTGAAGCTGCTCTTGCATCTGCACGTATGGGTGCACAAACTTTATTGCTTACTCATAATTTAGAAACTATTGGCCAAATGTCGTGTAATCCGGCTATTGGTGGAATAGGTAAAGGCCACTTAGTCAAAGAAATAGATGCACTAGGTGGTGAAATGGCACTAGCCATTGATAAAGGTGGAATACAATTTCGAACGTTAAACGCAAGTAAAGGCCCAGCAGTACGTGCAACAAGAGCCCAAGCAGATAGATCACTTTATCGAGCTGCCATTAGACAAAAAGTAGAATCACAACCGAATCTCACCTTGTTTCAGCAAAGTTGCGATGATCTTATTGTAGAAAATAACCGTGTATGCGGCGTTGTTTCACAAATGGGATTGAAATTTAAAGCTAAAACCGTGGTTTTAACGGTAGGAACCTTTTTAGGTGGAACAATCCACATAGGTTTAGAAAATTACAAAGGTGGAAGAGCAGGTGATCCCCCTTCAATCGCATTAGCAAAACGTCTTCGAGATTTACCTTTTAGAGTTGATCGATTAAAAACCGGAACACCCGCTCGTTTAGATATACGATCGTTAAATTTAGATGTGATGCAAGCACAACCAGGTGATACCCCTACTCCCGTATTTTCATTTATGGGAAATGAGAGCTTACATCCTGAACAAATTCCTTGTTACATTACTCATACAAACGAAAATACACACGATATTATACGTTCAGGTTTAGACCGTTCGCCTATGTATACAGGCGTAATTGAAGGTGTTGGTCCAAGATATTGCCCGTCTCTTGAAGATAAAATAGTTCGTTTTGCAGATAAAACATCTCATCAAATCTTTGTAGAGCCTGAAGGATTAAATAGCATTGAAGTTTATCCAAACGGCATATCTACAAGTTTGCCATTTGACGTACAAGCCAATTTAATTCATTCAATTAAAGGATTTGAAAACGCTCATATCATTCGTCCAGGCTATGCTATTGAATATGATTTCTTCGATCCAAGAGATTTAAAACAAACCTTAGAAACCAAATTCATTGAAGGTCTGTATTTTGCAGGTCAAATTAATGGAACAACGGGTTATGAGGAAGCAGGAGCTCAAGGTTTATTAGCGGGTGCAAATGCAGCGTTAAAAACCATGGAAAAAGATCCGTTAATCATTCGCCGAGACCAAGCTTACATGGGCGTATTAGTTGATGATTTAGCCACAATGGGCACAAAAGAACCTTATCGTATGTTTACCAGCCGAGCTGAATATCGATTATTGCTGCGAGAAGATAATGCAGATATAAGACTTACACCTATTGGAAGAGAAATTGGTTTGGTTGATGATTTGCGCTGGGCATCGTTTAATGAAAAGCAAGAAAATGTAGAGCAAGAATTACAACGCCTAAGAAGTTTGTGGATTCATCCAGAGCACGTAGCTACAGCTGAATTAAACAAATTAGTAAAAACGCCCATAAGCAAAGAACATTCTGGTGAAGAATTAATTCGACGACCAGAAATTACATACCTGAATTTAATGAAAATTCCGTCGTTAGGGCCAGCCTTAGAAAATAAAATTGCCGCAGAGCAAGTTGAAATTCAAATTAAGTACGCAGGTTATATCGCTCGACAGCTTGATGAAATTGAAAAATCGCGAAGACATGAAGATACGCTTCTACCAATGGACTTTGATTATGCAAAAATATCCGGTCTATCCAATGAAGTTGTTGCTAAATTAACACAAGCAAGACCTGAAACTATTGGTAAGGCGTCTCGTATTTCGGGTATTACTCCAGCTGCCATTTCACTTTTACTCGTGCACCTTAAAAAACAAGGTTTGCTGCGCAAACATCACAAGCAAAGCGCTTAGTGAAGGAATAACAATGGAATTCGACCGCCCGCGTTTAACCGAAAAATGAAAACAGTGTTGCAACACATTGCCGTTTGAAGTTGAAGATAATCAGCAAGAACGCCTACTAGATTATTAAGCATGATGGTTAAATTGAATTAAGCGGACAATTTTACATCAGTTCGGTAAGCCGGAGAACTTTTAATTTAACCTATTTTTGGTTCAATATCGAATATGTCTTTTTTAAACATTTGACGCTGCCGACGACCAAC